>JAISKR010000256.1 GCA_031260845.1 Bacteroidales bacterium | reverse complement strand
TGATGAACGTTTATAACCGCAAAAACGTGTTCAGCATCTACATGAAACAAAGTTCTTCATCAATAAGCACAGTATTAGACCCTACTAAAATGTATCTGTATGGGATATTGCCCATGATTTGTTATGATTTTAAATTTTAACAACCTACGAAACCTTCGTAGATCTACGAAACTTTCGTAGGTTGTGCAATAATTTTTATTTTCCGGCTTGTTGTATGAATACTTTTTTATAACTTGCGCCGTTTTTTAATCAGTAATAATTTAATTATCTATAATGAGTAAAGTATCTTATAACTATGGTTATATCTGGTTGCTGACGATAGCGGCATCCATGGGCGGGTTCCTGTTTGGCTACGACTGGGTTGTGGTAGGCGGCGCCAAACCGTTTTATGAACCGTTTTTCGACATAGCCAATAATCCTGTGTTGCAGGGCTGGGGAACCAGTTCCGCAATGATTGGCTGTATGATTGGCGCTTTTCTGTGTTTTCTTACCACCGAACGTTGGGGTAGAAAAAAACTGTTGGCTGCCGCAGGAATCATTTTTTTCATATCTGCCATCGGCTTAGCGTTTTGCCATACCTTTTTCTGGTACAATGCCTGGCGGATATTCGGCGGTTTGTCTATCGGCGCTACTTTAAATCTGTCACCGGTCTATATATCCGAAATGGTGCCTTCGCATATTCGGGGGAAGTTTGTATCCATCAATCAGTTGTTAATTAATGTAGGTATGCTGATTTGTCAAACTGTGAACTGGTCAATAGCCGCCACTCACAGTGAAGGCATCGATCCTTCAACCATAGAATTTGTCAATACATGGAATGCACAAATCGGTTGGCGCTGGATGTTTGGCGCGGTGGCTGTTCCAGCCCTTATCTTTTTTGCCATGATGGTGGCGGTTCCCGAAAGTGTACGCTGGTTGGTAAAAAACAAACAAAGCCAAAAAGCAAAAGAAACCTTGGTTAAAATCGGCGGCGAAGAATATGCGGCTGCCGAACTGAAAGAGATTGAAGAAACAGTAGCCAAAGAAGATCCGGGTATGAATTTCAAGGCTTTGCTGCAACCGAAGATGCTCAAAATATTGGGCTTGGGATTTTTTCTTGCCATGTTGCAGCAATGGTGCGGTATGAACGTTACTTTTTATTATGCTGCCGATATTTTCAAAAATGCCGGTTACGGTATTAACGATGTGATGTTCCAAATTGTTGTCATTGGCGGTATTGCCATGTTGGCGGTAGTAGCCACTATTTTTATGGTTGATAAAGTGGGACGCAAACGGCTGATGCTGTTGGGAACGGCTGCGATGACCATTATTTACGGTATTATCGGCTTGCTGTTTCATCAGGGGATTACCGGATTGCCGGTAGTTATCTTCGTGTTGTTGAATGTGTTGGCTTATCAATTGACCTTGGCGCCGATTGTGTGGGTGATTTTGTCCGAAATATTCCCGAATCGCATTCGCGGGGCAGCCATGTCCTTGTCCGCTTTGGTGCTTTGGATTGGCAATTTCTCCCTGACTTACTCCTTTCCATCCATCAAGGAAAGCATCGGGTGGGATTATAATTTCTGGCTCTACGGCGGCATCTGTTTGCTGGGTTTCATTATCCTGTATTTCATTTTGCCCGAAACCAAAAACAAAACCCTCGAACAAATAGAAAAGGATTTCTAATAGGTCGTAAACGATTTATAATCAATCAATTATAATTGATGTATGTTATTAATTAAATGTATGCACCCCCAGATTTTGTCGGCGCTGGGTAAAATGGGACACGGTTCGTGGATTCTCCTTTCGGACGGCGGTTATCCGCATATCACGGCAAGTAATCCTGCTGCCGAAAAGGTGTATCTGAACCTTGCGCCGGGCGTGTTGAATGTCACGCAAGTGTTGGAAGTGTTGAAAGAAACCGTTCCCATTGAGCAGGCTGCCGTAATGACGCCGCCCGACGGCGCCATGCAGCCGGTGTTTGACGAGTACAAGGGTGTGTTGCCGGAAGTGCCGTTCGAGTATATCCAACAGTTTGATTTTTACGAACGCGCCAAAGAGAGCAATATCGGGTTAGTGATAGCCACGGGCGACGTCCGCAATTACGCCAATCTGTTGATAAAGGTCGGATTTGTGAGGCACGCGGAAGGGAAAGGAAAATACTAAAACATTGTGATACTGTTGTAATACAATAGTGACACAATCTTGATATGATAGCCGTTCGTCATTCGTAATTTTTAATTCGTAATGGATACTATTTTGCCATTTCCAGCGCTTTGGTGGTGGTGTAATATTTTGCAATCATGTTGGGCACTTCCCAATCGGGCAGTTTTCCGTCTGTCAAATATTGCAGAAAATGCTCTGTCACCTGTCCGAAGTGCGCCTCGTGACCGTTGTGGTACTTGGCAGGCGTCAACACTTCCCAACCGGCGTCGTTTTTCTTCAATTCGATGCCCGGATATTTTGCCTGCACTTTGGTTAAAAATCCGTTCAGCGCGGCTTCATAAGCCGGATTGTTTTCCACCGGTTCCACGAAAAGTGTGGGCTTGTAAGCCTGTTCTGCCCCTTGGCGAATGATTAAACGCGCTTTGGAACCCTGCATGAGGGAATAATGCGTGTCGCCGGCGCCTTCGGGGGCTGCGTAATTCCACACCACCACTATTTTGGCGTGTTTTCCTTTCAGCTGGTAATTAATTTCGCCGTTGGAATACACGTAGAGCGTGTCGTTGCGGATATCGCCGGCAAGGAAATCGGGAAAATCGGGCAGTTTGGTCACTTGTTGAAACTGCTCTTTGCTGATTTTCGTTGCCCAACGCTTTGCCGAAATGATTTCAATGTCCTGGGTATAGTCCAGAATCACGTCCGGAAAGCATTCCCATTGCACCAAATCCACCAACTGCGGGGTGACGGCAACGATGCCTTCCCCTTGCTGCCTGACGTCGAAAAACCATGCCGGACGTGTCAGCGCGGCGCCCGACACGAATTTAGCGAAATGATGCACGCTTTCCTTCGTCACGGAAGGACTTTCGGGCGAACCATCATCCAAAACGCCGAAAACTTCGGGCGAAAGCGAAAATTCCTTTTGCAACATGGTAGTGATTTCAAACCGTTCGGTCATAATATCGTACAGCAGCACTCCATTTTGCTGTGCCGAGGCAAAAGCCTGTTTCAGCAGTTCAAAGTTTTTGACGTCAATAGCCATCGGTTTGTCTGCAAGCACGTTGATTCCCGCGTCGATGGCGCTTTTGATATAGGCGGTCTTTTTACCGTTGTTGCCTGCGGTAATCATCACGTTGCCTTTCTTCTCGGCAAGCATTTTTTCCAAGAAATCGGAACCCTGATAAATGATTTCGTTCCAAGCGGTAGGCTGCTCCTGCCGTTGGTTGTAAGCCACAATCTTTGCCAGATGCTCGCGCAAATCATCTCCTTCGGGCGCATACACCAACACATTGGGACTTACCTGCGAATACATATTTTTCTGCACCAAAGCCGCGTGAAAATGCCCCGGGTCAAGGGTTATCAGTTTCACCTCACCGGCAGCACCGGTAAACGCCGGCTTTTTCACAGTGGTGGTACAAGCGCTGAAAGCCACAAGGGCAACTATCGACATTATTTTATTCATTTTTATTACTTTAAAAAAATCGTTACTTTTTTGAGTCGTGTTTAGCGGCTTTGCGGTCTTGTATTTCAAAACCGATAGTAACACACAGTGCAAACACTACAAATACGCTTAATACAATGATAGTATTCATCTTTTATCCTCCTCTTTACTTGAAATATATATTCCTATTCCTAAAACAATAATGACCAAAACAGAGCCGACTACGTATGTAAGCCATCCGGCTACGTCTTTGAAAACGGTTCCCAAAACGATGGCGGTAGCAAGATATTTTGAAACGTCAACTAACCAACCTGCGAAAACCTGACGTCCTTTTTTATTAAAAAATCGCATACAAAATTAGTCTTTTTTATTTAAACTGCAATCGTTTTTAAAACATCGCCAACGTTTTTTTCAATACGTTTTGCTAAATCACCGGTATCAGCCTTGTCGAATTTCGCTCCGACGATATTTTCGTACAACTCAATGTATCTATCGGATACGCTTGCCACGTATTCGTCGGTCATGGCAGGCACTTTCTGCCCTTCCAAACCTTGAAACCCTTTTTCAATCAGCCACTGGCGGACAAATTCCTTTGAAAGTTGCTTTTGTTGCTCGCCTTTTGCCAGACGGTCTTCATAACCGGCAGCATAAAAATAGCGCGACGAATCGGGGGTATGAATCTCGTCAATCAGGTAGATTTTGCCGTCTTTTTTGCCAAATTCGTACTTGGTATCTACCAATATCAGTCCTTTTTCGGTTGCCATTTGGCTGCCGCGTTCAAAAAGCGCGTAGGTGTAGTTCTCCAACTGTGCGTAGTCGGCTGCGGAAACCAAGCCCTGCGCAATGATTTCTTCGCGCGAAATGTCCAAATCATGACCTTCGTCGGCTTTGGTGGTCGGCGTGATGATGGGTTTCGCAAATTGTTGGTTTTCCTTCATCCCGTCTGCAAGGGCGATGCCGCAAAGCGAACGTTTGCCGGCTTTGTATTCGCGCCATGCGTGACCGGTCAGGTATCCGCGAATCACCATTTCAACCTTGAACGGCTCGCAGCGATGACCGACAGTCGCCATCGGGTCGGGCGATGCAATCTTCCAGTTGGGCACAATATCGGCGGTGGCGTCTAAAAACTTGGCGGCAATCTGGTTCAACACCTGCCCCTTGTAGGGTATCCCGCGCGGCAACACCACATCGAAAGCCGAAATGCGGTCTGTCACCACCATCACCAAGTATTTCCCTGCTATATCATACACATCACGAACTTTGCCCACATACAGGTTTTTCTGTCCGGCAAATTGAAAAGACGTTTTTGTTAACGCATCCATTTTATTGAATAATAAGAATTTGATACTTTAAATTTTCTGCAAATTTACATCTTTTTCTTGAAAATACAAAAGGCGAGTTATAAGTTGCAGGGTCAACGCATTAAAATTTGAGTCTTCTACCGAGCGATTCATTCCTGCCGAAATGAAAAATACAACCAAGTAGTACGATTGCGGATAATCATAAAAAACGCAAAATTATGAATATATAATTAAAATGCTTTAACATTTGTTATTATTCATATATATTAG
>JAISKR010000051.1 GCA_031260845.1 Bacteroidales bacterium | reverse complement strand
AAATTTAATCCTCAAATTCCATGTTAAAAAAAGTATTTTTCGCAACAGTCTTTGTTGTTTTGACAGCAGGCGCCGCGCAAGCAGAAGTAAGGCTCGGTGCGCGTATGGGCTTCACCTTCACCAATGCCTACGGCAACGACGTTGATACCAGATTAAGAATGGGTATTCAACTTGGCGTGGCGGCAGATTTTGCTTTGAACGACGCCTTGTCCATTCAACCGGGCGTGGTCTATTCGCAGCAGGGCGCCAAACTCAAATTACTGAATGAAAACCCCGACAATGATTGGGATGTAGATTATACCGACAGAATAAGGTTGAACTACGTCCAAATACCCGTTTATGCCCAATTTAAAGTCAGCAAATTTTATGTTCAAGCGGGTCCTTATCTTGGCATTGCGACGAGCGGGAAAAGCAAACTGGCAGAAGGAGACTCGTTTGGCAGTGGTTTTCGCACCTTTTTTGGAAATGATGACGAAGAAAAAATAAAATTCGGCGACGAACCCGGCCAAATCAACCGTTTTGAGTTCGGAATAGGCATTGGCGCAGGTTTTGCTTTCAAAGTGGCACAGGTGGGAATCAACTACAATTTAGGCTTAACCAACCTGAAATATACCGAACGACTCAATGGCGAAACGCTGGAAATGAGAAACAAAGGCATATTGGTTGCTGTAACGTTCCTGTTCGGCAAATAATTTGGCATTTCGGGGGTTGCCTTATTCTGGGTGCTTATATATAATACTCATATTATAAGAATATTACATATTATTTATGCAATTTATATAATTGATTAATTAATTTGCATAAATTCATATCGCATTGATTAACAATCAATTTTGATATTTCGATAAAAACCGTTATTTTTGCATTTTCATCTTGAACTGTCATGCATCAAATCAACGTTTGTTTTACCCCTGTCCAGTTTCCTGCATATCCTTACGAGGGCTGCAATGCCGTGGCTATTGACGTGCTTCGTGCCACATCGTCTATCTGCACTGCCTTTATGAACGGGGCGAAGCGGGTAATCCCCGTCAGCACCATCGAAGAACTGAAAACATACGTGGGCAGATACATCATTGCTGCCGAACGGGACGGCGTAAAACTTGATTTTGCGGACATCGGCAACTCACCGAAATATTTTACCCGCGAATTGGTGGCGGGGAAAACCATCGCTTACAGCACCACCAACGGAACGCACACTATCAATGCGGCTGCACAATGCCAATGCACGGCAGTAGGCAGTTATCTCAACCTGAGCGCGTTATGCCGATGGCTCGAAGTCGGCGACAGAGACGTTTTCCTGCTCTGCGCCGGCTGGAAAGGGCGTTTCAACTTGGAAGACGCTGTGTTTGCAGGCGCAGTGGCGCAACGACTGACGGATACCGGCAAATTCACCACCGTATGCGACAGCGCTCTGGCGGCTATAGACCTTTGGTCGCTGGCAAAGACTGACCTGATGGGCTACATCAAAAAGGCAGCCCAAAACGAGCGCCTGCGCAAAATCAACGCTGCGGATACAATCCCTTATTGCCACACCATTGACCTGACAGACATTGTGCCGATATATAACGATGGTAGTTTGACAGGAAAAAAGATATAGTCCGGTAAAAAAAATCCGAATTTGTGATTTTTTCAAAAATAAAATGTACTTTTACAACGAAAAAATAAATAAAACCGACCATGAGTAAAGAATTGAATACCTTAGAGCCACAACTGTTGTGGAAACATTTTGCAGCGTTGAGCGCTATACCGCGCCCCTCGAAAAAGGAAGCCAAAGCGGCGGAATTTGTCAAAAATTTTGCCATCGCGCAGGGCTTGGACTATACCGTTGACGCGACAGGCAACGTGATTATCCGAAAACCGGCGACGGCGGGGATGGAAAACCGTCCGGGCATTGTGCTGCAATCCCATTTGGACATGGTGCCGCAGAAAAACAATGACGTGCAGCACGATTTCGAGAAAGACCCGATTAAGGCTTATGTTGACGGCGACTGGGTGAAAGCCCGCGGCACCACGCTCGGCTCGGACAACGGCATCGGCGTAGCGGCGTCTTTGGCAGTGCTCGAAGCGAAAGACCTCGTGCATGGTCCCGTTGAGGCGCTTTTCACCATCGACGAGGACACCGGTATGACCGGCGCTAACGGATTGCAAGCCGGCGTGTTGAAAGGCTCTTTCTTTCTCAACCTCGATTCGGAAGAGGAAGGCGAACTGTGCATCGGTTGTGCAGGCGGCGTCAACCTTGCCGTAGCCATCGCCTACGACAGCGAAACGCCCGACAAATCGTTCGAAGCCTACAAACTGACACTGACCGGACTCAAAGGCGGACATTCCGGCACCGACATTAACATAGGCAGGGGCAATGCCAACAAAATACTGGCGCGTTATCTCTGGAACGCCGCCGCAAAATACGGCGTGCGACTGGCGTCCATCGAAGGAGGCAATATGCGCAACGCCATTCCGCGCGAAGCCACGGCTGTTATCACTGTGCCGACTGCCAAAAGCGCCGATTTACAGGCATATACCGCCGCTTTCCTGAAAACCGTCACCGCCGAATTGGACGGAGTGGAACAGGGCATCATTTTCACTGCCGAAAAGACGTCGCTGCCCGCAACGGTAATAAGCAAGGCGTCGCAGACCAAAATCATCAATACGATACTCGTTATGCCAAACGGCGCACAGCGCATGATTGCCGATATGCCCGACGTGGTGGAAACTTCTACCAATTTAGCCATTGTGAAATCCGACGGCAAAGCGGTGAATATCGCTTGCCTGCTGCGCAGTTCGGTTGATTCGGCAAAAGATGCGCTGGCGG
>JAISKR010000019.1 GCA_031260845.1 Bacteroidales bacterium | reverse complement strand
TTCCAGTGCTATGACGCCGTCCTCGCTGAGCGCCAGAAAAGTAAAATTGGCTGTTGGCGTAGCCGCTTTGAGGACAAATTCCTTGTCGGCTATAGCATCGTACATGGCGAGCGATATCCATTCATTGGCGCTATCGTCTGTCAGGCCTCGCGACGTTCCGGGTTCAAATCTGGAATAGATAAAACGTCCTGCGTCAATCCATTGAGGAGATGTTACCACACTAACCACTTTTCCGACCCGAAAAGCGGCCTTCATGTCCTTAAAGGTATACATTTCCAGCGCGGTATCGTTCGACTCGGCTTTGCCGCAACTCTCCAAAAAAAATTTTTCTCCGTTCGGACTTACATAAACGGCATTGATATCAATGTCCGCCGCAATCGGCAAGAAAAGATATTTTTGCGCTTGCCCGTCGTAGAAGTAAAGACCGCGCTCCATACCTTTTGTCTGCTCTGCGGCATCGGGGTCGGCAAACAGCCAGTAAATCCACCCGGCTTCCGTCGCCAGCCCATCGTTCAGAGCCAACGCAATCGAGAGCTTGCCGTTATTCTGCCTGTACCATGTACCGTCTTTGACTACGAATGGCGCGGGCGCCGCTAAAGCGGCAGTCGAGAAAAACGCCAGCGCAAATACAAAAATTGCCAAATTTTTTACGGAAAATAATTTTTTTAGCATACTTTCACCTCCGCTTATATTTCCCGCCTCCAACACCGTAATATTTTCTATGTCGGTTCTCACTCCTCCACAGATTCCCACAAGTTGGCAGACTTCTGATTTAAGAGTAAAACATAGTATATAAACATACAATCTATACGAAAGTATAAATTATGGCAAAATAGCGACAATTTCGTGGCAAAATAATGGATCGCCGCGCGTAAAATCAAAAGCCGCCAGTTTAAATCGCGCGGCTTTTGTGTCTACCTATTTGTTTTGCAATATAATCGTCTATTGTGGTCGCTTTTAATTTATTCGGGGGTATTCTGTTGTGGCAACATAAAAGAAACTGATTGATTATATTTGCACGCTCTAATGAGCCTTGAATTAGCCCATAGAGTGTATAATTAGTTATTAAATGGATAATCTTAATAAACTTATCGAATTAAAGGTCATTGAAAATATCAACCTCTCTGAAGTGAATATCAACGGTTTGGATTTTTCGGGCTGCAAAATCACGAATGTGCAGTTCTCAAAGGTTTAGAATGTTGAAAATAAGGTTTTGAATGTTTGAAATAACATTTTAGCACAAATCTTATTCACCTTGCACCCCTCACCTGTGTTCCTGCACAATCGCGTCGATTACGGCGACGGTGGTAATGTTCACAATGTCGCGCACGGTGCTTTCGATGTCGGTGAAGTGGATGGGTTTGTTCAAGCCCATTTGTATCGGACCAATCGTTTCGCCCACGCCCATTTCCTGCAATAACTTCTGGGCGGTATTGGCGGAACTCAGATTGGGGAATACGAGCGTATTGACGTTTTTCCCCTTCAACTTGTTGAACGGATATTTGCGGTCGCGCAGTTTTTTGTCCAAGGCAAAATTCACCTGCATTTCGCCGTCAATGGGCAGGTCGGGATAGCGTTCCTGCATGATCCGCACCACTTCGTGCACACTTGCGGGACTTCCGCCGGTGTCGGAACCGAAATTGGAATAGGAAAGCATCGCAATCACAGGGTCGTTGGCGAAAAAACGTACCGTATGGGCAGCCAGACGCGCTACGTCGGTCAACACTTCCGATGACGGATGCCGGTTGATGAGCGTATCGGCAAGGAAAAACGTGCCTTTCTTGCTGGTCAGTATGTGTATGGCGCCAAAATGCTTGTATCCTTCGCGGATGCCAATCACTTCCTTGGCAACCTTGATGGTGTTGGAATATTTGGTGTAAACGCCCGTGATGAAAGCGTCAGCGTCGCCGGTTTCCACCATCATCATGCCGAAATAGTTGCGCTCGAACATTTTGTCTTTGGCTTCGTCGAAGGTGGCGCCTTCGCGAGCGCGTTTTTCGGCAAGAATGGCTGCATAGCGGTCGCGCCGCTCTTCTTCGCGGTCGTGGCGCAGGTTGACGATTTCTATGCCGGTAATGTCCAATTTCAGACCGGCTGCCAGTTTCTCAATGCGTTCCTCGTTGCCTAACAGGATGGGGATGCAAATACCTTCCGACTTGGCGGTTACGGCGGCTTTCAGCATATTTTCGTGACTGCCTTCCGCAAAGACCACCCTTTTGGGATTTTGCCGCGCCATATCCGCAAAGCGACGTATCAGTTTGTTGTCAGACCCCATCAAATCGCGCAGTTTCACGTTGTAATCGTCCCAATCGCTGATGGGATGCTTGGCAACGCCCGATTCCATGGCTGCCTTGGCGACAGCAGGCGCTACTTCGGTCAGCAGGCGGGGGTCAACAGGCTTGGGAATGAGGTAATCGCGCCCGAAAGTCAGTTGCTTGATGCCGTAAGTCGCATTCACAATGTCGGGCACGGTTTTTTTGGCAAGGTTGGCGATGGCTTTTACGGCAGCCACCTTCATCTCTTCGTTGATTTTGCTGGCGCGAACGTCTAAGGCGCCGCGGAAGATATAAGGAAATCCCAACACATTGTTGATTTGGTTGGCATAATCCGAACGTCCTGTGGCGAAAATCAGGTCGGAACGCGATTCCTTGGCTTCGGCGTAGGCTATTTCGGGATTGGGGTTGGCGAGGGCGAACACAATCGGGTTGTCGTTCATCGTGCGCACCATTTCCTTGGTCAGCACGTCGGCAACGGAAAGCCCAAGGAACACGTCGGCGCCCGCCACGGCTTCCGCTAAGGTTTTGATGTTTCTGTCGGTGGCGAAAAACTTTTTAGACGGGTTCAGGTCGGTGCGCTGCGTGGAAATCACGCCTTTGCTGTCGCACATTACAATGTTCTCTTTCCGTGCGCCGAGCCGCATATAGAGTTTGGTGCACGAACTTGCCGATGCACCGGCGCCGTTCACCACGATTTTGACCTCTTCAATCTTCTTGCCGACGATTTCGAGGGCGTTGACCAATCCGGCAGCCGAAATGATGGCTGTTCCGTGCTGGTCGTCGTGCATCACGGGAATGTCCAATTCCTCTTTCAGGCGGTTTTCAATCTCGAAACATTCGGGCGCCTTGATGTCTTCCAAGTTGATGCCGCCAAAGGTTGGGGCGATGCCTTTTACTATCTGGATGAACTTTTCGGGGTCTTTTTCGTTGATTTCGATGTCGAAGACGTCAATGCCTGCAAAGATTTTGAACAGCAAGCCCTTGCCTTCCATCACCGGTTTGCCCGACAAAGCGCCGATGTCGCCCAATCCGAGCACCGCCGTACCGTTGGAAATCACAGCCACCAAATTACCTTTGGTGGTATAGTCGTAAGCCGTTTCGGGATTCTTCTCTATTTCGAGGCAAGGTTCCGCCACGCCCGGCGAATATGCCAAAGACAAATCGCGTTGGGTACTGTATGGTTTGGTGGGGACAACTTCTATTTTCCCCGGTTTGCCCTCAGAATGATACTTCAAGGCGGATTCTTTTATCGTCTGTGCCATAATGTATTTTTATCTATCTTATTTATAATAAATGAAATGACCAC
>JAISKR010000251.1 GCA_031260845.1 Bacteroidales bacterium | reverse complement strand
TCGCTTAAACTATATAAAAAATACGAGTTTAAGCGAAGTATTGAGAGCCTGTCCCGAATCTTGAATGTCGGCAAAATATTTTTTTTGTTTTTTGAAAGAAATACTCTATTTTTGTAGCGCTTGAAAATGAGTATGCAAAATCGAAGTTTAGTTTCCATCAGTGATTACAACAGGGATGAATATCTTGATATTTTGCGGATAGCAGCCAAATGCGAACGCAATCCGAATCAGAATATTCTTTCCGGAAAAGTTGTAGGGACGCTCTTTTTTGAGCCGTCCACCCGCACCCGCCTTAGTTTTGAAACGGCTGTACAACGGCTCGGCGGCAGGGTTGTCGGATTTTCCGACGCCAACAGTTCGAGTGTGTCCAAAGGCGAAACGCTCAAAGATACCATCAAAATGGTGAGCAATTACGTGGATTTGATTATCATGCGGCACCCTTTGGAAGGCAGCGCCCGCTATGCCAGCGAGATAGCATCCGTACCGGTTATCAATGCAGGCGACGGCGCTAACCAGCACCCTTCGCAAACCCTACTCGACCTGTATTCCATCCAAAAAACGCAGGGAACGCTCGAAAATCTGAATATTTTTATGATTGGCGACCTGAAATACGGTCGTACCGTACATTCGCTGCTGATGGCGCTTTCGTATTTCAATCCCACCTTCTGGTTTATTGCGCCCGAAGAGTTGCAACTGCCTGTCGAATACAAGATATACCTTCATTCGCAGGGTATCCGCTGTTTTGAATGTTCCGACTTCACCGGTCTTTTGCCCGAAGCGGACATTGTTTATATGACGCGCGTTCAGAAAGAACGTTTTTCAGACCTCGTGGAATACGAAAAAAACAAGAACGCCTACGTGCTCAACAACGTCATGCTTGAAAATACCCGACCCAATATGCGGGTGTTGCATCCCCTGCCGCGCGTCAATGAGATTGACACCGACGTGGACAATAACCCCAAGGCATACTATTTCACCCAAGCGCTCAACGGAATGTACGTGCGTCAGGCAATCATTGCCAAGGTGCTGAACCTTACCGACCGGTTGGAATAGGAAAATTGACAATGGAAAATTGACAGTTGACAATGTATCACCATTGAATCACAACTGTATAACAATTGATTCACCATTGTATCACGGCTGTTTTATTGTAGTTTCAGCAATTCCACTTCATATACGATGATGGCGCGGCGCGGAATGCGGTCGCCGTCGCCTGTTAAGCCGTGTGCCAGATGCGGGGGCAGGATAAACCGCGCCTTGTCGCCGGTGTGCATCAGCAGGATACCTTCTTCCAAACCGGCTTCCACGCCGCCCTGAGATATGCGGAAGGTCTTGTTGCCCAATTGGGCGGATGAGTAGCAAACCGTGCGGCTGCTATCCGGCAGCGACAGCGTGTAGGCTATTTCCGCCAATTCGCCTGTGACGGCTTGTTTTCCCGTGCCGTGTCGATAAATTTCGTACCACAATCCCGATTGCGTAGGCTGCATTTTCCATCCGTTTTGGGCGGCAAACGCCTTTATTTCCTGAAAATCTTTCTCAATCAAAGCCTGATTGGCTCGAATCAAGGTCTCGGCGTGCTGGCGTTGCGGGTCTGTTAATTCGTTATCGGGCAACTGCACGTTGTAATGTCGCCGAAATACCCATATCGTAAGACACACAGCAACGACGATGAGCAGAGATGCCGTTGTGATGATTCTTTTATAACGCATTGAGTGCTTTTTGATAGGCAGGCAGCAGTTCGCGGAACTGACGGATAGCCGCATCCAGCGCCATTTTTGTTTCACCGCCGGAAGCGTTCAGATGCCCGCCGCCTTTGAAGTGTTTGCGGGCAAAATCATTGGTAGAGAAATCGCCCTTGGAACGAAAAGATATTTTAACTTTGTCCTCTTTTTCGAGGAAAAAAGCGGAAAAGCGGATGCCTTTGATGGACAAAGGCAGGTTCACAAAGCCTTCTGAGTCGCCCACCACAAAGTCGTAGCGGCGTTGTTCCTCTAAATTCAGGCTAATCAGCGCAGTGCGGTATTCGGGAAACACTTCCATTTTGTCGTTCAGGCAATAGCCCATCAGCCGCATCCTTTGCGCGGAAAAATTATCGTAAATCCGGTCGTAAATCATGGTACGGTCAATGCCATAGGACAGCAGGACTGACGCCACAGTGAAAGTGCGGGCGGTGGCGTTGGGGAAACTGAAACATCCGGTATCCGTCATTACGCCGGTGTAGATGCAGGTGGCAATATCACTGTCTATCAGGTCGTTATTCCATGCCTGCATGATGGTGAGAAGTAATTCGCAGGTGGAACTGGCGGTGGTGTCTGAAAAACTGTATTTCACCAACAGATTAGGTTCGGGATGATGGTCAATCATCACGCGGACAGCCGTAGCGTTAGCCAGCGTATTGGTCATATCGGCGCTGCGGCGAAGTTGGTTGTAGTCCAAATGGAAGATATAATCCGCGTTGGCGATTAAATCTTCCGCCAAAACCTTTTGTCGCATATAGTTCACCACGTCGCCGTTGTGCGGAAGCCAGTTCAGAAATTCGGGATAGTCGTTGGGGGTGACCACCGCTACGTCGTGTCCCATTTTTTTGAGGAACTGATAAAACGCCAGCGATGCACCCATTGCGTCGCCGTCCGGTCCCTGATGAGTGGTGATAAGAACCCGCTTGGGGCTTGATAATTCTTCTTTTAACCGTGCTATTTGATGCTTGTGTTCTAAAACGTGCATATTTATTGATTATGAGATATTTCCTTGCGCCAATTTGTTGAGATATTGCTCTAATGACGCCATGTCTGTAAACAGCACCTGCCGCGCTTTGCTGCCTTCGCTGGCGCCTACGATGCCTGCCGCTTCCAATTGGTCCATCAGTCGCCCTGCTCGGTTGTAGCCGATGGAAAACTTGCGCTGTATGAGCGAAGTAGAGCCTTGTTGATGGGCAACCATCAGGCGGGCGGCTTCGTCGAAGTATTCGTCTTTTTTGCTCAAATCTATGTCTTTATCTTTGGTGTCGGCATTGTCTTCGGGCGAATATTCAGGCAGCGCGAACGCTTCGGGATAGCCTTGCTGCTTGCTGATGAATTTGGTAATGTCCTCTATTTCGGGCGTGTCGATGAAAGCGCATTGTACGCGGGTGAGTTCGCCGCCGGAAGTGAAAAGCAGGTCGCCGCGTCCAATCAGTTGGTTGGCGCCTGAGCCGTCAAGAATGGTGCGGGAATCGATTTGCTGAATGACGCGGAAAGCAATACGTGCGGGGAAATTCGCCTTGATGGTGCCGGTGATGATGCTCACCGTGGGGCGTTGCGTGGCAATAATCAGGTGGATGCCGGCAGCACGCGCCTTTTGTGCCAGGCGGGCAATGGGCGTTTCAATCTCTTTGCCTGCCGTCATCATCAAATCCGCATACTCATCAATGATGAGCACAATGTAGGGCAGGAAACGGTGTCCCAGATTGGGATTCAGCCGACGAGCAATGAATTTGACGTTGTATTCCTTAATGTTGCGCACTTCCGCATCTCTCAGCAGGCTGTAGCGCGTTTCCATCTCAATACACAGAGAATTAAGCGTATAGATAACTTTTTTTGTGTCGGTGATGATTGCCTCTTCCGAGTCGGGTATTTTTGCCAGAAAATGGTGCTCTATCTTCTCGTAAGA
>JAISKR010000334.1 GCA_031260845.1 Bacteroidales bacterium | reverse complement strand
CGCCGCGATGCTGTCGCCGCCGAAGCCGTCAGGCAACGCATGAACAACCAGTGGAACGAAGAAAGAAAAATGGCGCTGGCTGATTTTATCATCCACAATGACGATGAAAATATGCTGATTCCGCAAATTTTGGAAATACACCGGCGGCTAACGAGCGCCTGAACCATCTGTTCTATAAAAATACAAAAATTTTATGAAACATAAATCTTCGGCATCAATTTTGTACAAGAAATTATCGAAAGTCAAAATAAATGCGTAATTTTGCAGTCATAAATTTTCATTCATAATATTAATAGCATGGTATCATACAAAGATTTAGGCTTGGTAAACTCAAAAGAGATTTTCGCCAAAGCATTCAAAGGAAAATATGCCATTCCGGCATTCAATTTCAACAACATGGAGCAGTTGCAGGCAATTATTGCAGCCTGCGTTGAAAAAAAATCACCTGTTATTTTGCAGGTTTCGAGCGGTGCGCGTAAATACGCCAACCAGACATTGCTTCGTTATATGGCTCAGGGAGCAGTAGAATACGCCAAAGAACTGGGTTATCCCATTCCCATTGTGCTGCATTTAGACCACGGCGACACATTCGAACTGTGCAAATCATGTATCGAATTTGGCTTTTCGTCGGTCATGATTGACGGTTCGCACCACCCTTACGACAAAAACGTGGAAGAAACCGCCAAAGTGGTTGAATATGCCCACAAATACGACGTAACCGTTGAAGGCGAATTAGGCGTATTGGCAGGCATCGAAGACGATGTGAAGGCTGAAACCCACACCTACACCGAACCTTCGCAGGTTGAAGATTTTGTGAAGAAGACAGGTGTTGATTCGCTGGCTATTTCCATCGGAACCTCGCACGGCGCCAACAAGTTCAAACCCGAACAGTGCACCCGCAACGCCCAAGGCATTTTGGTTCCGCCGCCTCTGCGTTTCGACATTCTGGAAGAAGTGGAAAAACGCATACCCGGATTCCCTATCGTATTGCACGGCGCCTCATCTGTGCCTCAGGACAAAGTTGCCACCATCAATCGGTTTGGCGGCGCGTTGAAAGACGCCATCGGCATTCCCGAAGACCAATTGCGCAAGGCTGCTGCATCGGCAGTTTGCAAAATCAATATCGACAGCGACGGTCGTTTAGCGATGACCGCAGCCGTTCGCGAAGTGTTTGCCACCAAACCCGGCGAATTTGACCCGCGTAAATACCTCGGTCCTGCCCGCGATTCCCTGAAAGAATTGTATATGCACAAAGTGACCGACGTATTAGGCAGCGCCGGACAAGCATAACTGTACGTTTCATACCATAAAACCCGCATTGGCACAGTCCGATGCGGGTTTTTGTCGTTTTGTGTATTTTTTTGTTCTTGTGTAATTGAAAATTACCGTTTATCTTTGTACTCGTGACCTACGAAAGTTTCGTAGATCTACGAAACTTTCGTAGGTCATTCGTTCAACATACTGCAAATCAAATTGTTATAGTATTTCCATTCTCTACCATCAGGTGTATTCGCAGACTTTTGGCGGTAGCAAAGGAATACTGCTTGCCGCTTGTTTCAAACACCGCACTGCCGCTGTCTATCCTTATGGTGAACGTCGCTGTTGGCGTGGCGGCGTACAGACAGGCTGCCATCACAAACGCTTTTTCCGCGCCGTCGCCCCGTCCGAAGTTCCACACCTCGTCAGGCAGCGCCATACGGTCGTCGCCGCTGTATATGGATTCGTCGGGCAGCGTGGAAAGCAGCGCGTGAATATCGTCCAATGATTTCCCTGTCAGTCCTTCCACGCATACGGGGTTTCGCTCTATGGCTGCCTTCACAAAGGGCGCCCAGGGAACGCCGGTCATACGGCGGTAGGCATACTGCGCCAACTCGGCAAATTCGTTCTGCGAAGACATTTCATTGATATGAAAAAGTATTTCTTCGCGGCTTTGTGAAGTGTTAATCTGCAAGGGCGGAAAACTGCTAAATTCCTTGTCAACCGACGGCAGACGCGGCTCTGTGCGAATAAAATCGCGCATTTCTTCAAACATGGTGCGCATACGGCTGCACCGCTCGGACATAATATGAAGAATGAAATACTCTTTCTTCTCGTCAAAACTCAGTTGGGGATTCCGGTTCAGATAATCCTCAAAATCATTGATGATGATTTTCCCTTCTTTGGGCGACACGGCGAAATCGCGGGCATCGACTTCCTCAAACAGCAGTTTGCGGCTTTCGCTTGCAAACTTGTTTTTGCTCGAATGCTCGTAACTGAATATGGTGCGCAGGTCAATGTAGCATTCCTTGTTGTGACGCCGATGGCGGTACTGGAAGCAATCCCAGAACTCGTTTTTGGTGCGCAGAAAATTGATAAACACCTCAAAGGTAAATTCTGTGGTGAGAAACGCCCGCAGAGAGGTTTCCATGCGGTCGTACTCTTGCCGGTCAATGGTGGCTTGGGGGTACATGAAGTGAATGTAGCCCGAGAGATGCGACACGATGGTGATTTTTTCATTGGCGATGGCGCGGCGTGCCTTTTCGGACAGTTCGGTGCCGTTGTACCACATTGTTTTGGTGACTATGCGGCGGTTGTTGGTCAATATGCCGTCGCGCTCGGTGATGAAACTCTGCGAGTGCAGAGGCGTGGCTATCAGGAAAATTTTTTCAAGCGGGATGCGCCCCACAATGAACATGGCTGCTGCATAGAGCGACGACAGCGACACACACTCGCCCGCCCCTGTGGTATATCCGTCTTTATAGCGAAAAGCGGACATGGCTTCAACGGTTTCCGTTTTCCAGTAAGGGATAATGCTGTCGGTATATTTGTCGAGCCCGAAATGTCGGCGAATGTCAATATCGAAATAATATTTGTCGCCTTCGTAGCCGAACAGGGCGTTGCTCTGCCGCAGTATTTCCATGTCCATAATTTTGCTGAACCGTTCCAGTTCGCGTTCTTTGGTGGTCAGCCCCCAAGTGTCGAGGTCGAGGTTGAACACGAAATTGTCCATGATGAACTGTTTTACGCGATTGATGCGATAGGTGAAGGATTTGTTTTCCATTTTGGCAAACCACGGGTCTTCGCGCCATTTCCATATTTCGGGCGACATGATATTGGCAAGCACCAAGGCGTAGAACAGTTCCGGAAAGATGAATATTTCCATGTCTGACAGCGTGTAAGCCGACGAGTAACGCTCAATGCTTGATTTCCGGTCGTTGGTCATAGATTATATGATATAATTTTGAACTGAATGTTGAAAAGCATGGGGTTTAAGCGTGAGTATCACCTGTTTCAGCCGGTTGAATATCTCTTCGATGCTGCCTAACCCGTCCACCGGATGATATTTTTCCTGAGCGCGGTAATAGTCGATGATAGGCTCTGTTTTTTGATGATACACCTCAATGCGGTTGTGTATGACGTCGATAGACTGGTCGTCGGCGCGTCCCGACACTTCGCCGCGTTTCAGCAGGCGTGTGGTCAGTTCGTCAACGGACACGTCCAAGGCGACCATGGCTGTAATCTGCACGTCTTTTTCTTCCAAGAGTTTGTCGAGCGCCAGCGCTTGTGCCTGTGTGCGTGGAAATCCGTCGAAAATAAATCCCTTCGCTTCGGGATGTTGCCCGATGTGTTCGCGAATCATGTCAATCACCAATTCGTCGGGCGCCAATTCGCCGTTGGAAATAATTTCCCCCGCAATTTTGCCCAATTCGCTGCCCGAAGCGATTTCCTTGCGCAGCATATCGCCGGTGGACAGGTGCATTAATCCGAATTTTTCTGTCAATAATAAAGCCTGTGTGCCTTTTCCGGCGCCCGGACCCCCAAATAATACAATATTTAGCATTTATTTCAAATTTAATGAATTTTCAAAATCGCTTGTTTCAGACTGTGGTGTAAATATCTTCCAGATTACGCCCGTAGCCGTTGTAATCCAATCCCCAGCCGACCACAAAATCGTTGGGAATTTCCAAACCCACATAATCAACCGGAATATTTTTACGGTACGACTGCGGTTTGAACAACAAGGTGGCAATCGTCACGCTTGCAGGTTTATAATTCGTCTTGATTTGCGTCATCACGTGTTCAAATGTGAAACCCGTATCCACAATATCTTCTATTAATACGACGTGTTTCCCGTTCAGGTTTTCTTTCAGCCCA
>JAISKR010000305.1 GCA_031260845.1 Bacteroidales bacterium | reverse complement strand
ACCTGTTAGTTCCTATACTGTACTGCCACCCAGTTCTTTTTAACGATGTGCCGTATGTATGTCAGTCCGTTTTTTACGGCTTCGGCGGTAATATCGGGAAGGTCGTCCGTATAGAAACCGCTTAGCTGCAACGTGCCTCCGCTATTCAGACATGCGGCATAAGCGGACATGTCGTTCAGCAGGATGTTGCGATTGATATTGGCAAGAATCAAGTCGAATTTTTCTCCGGACAACAGTTTGCAATCTCCCTGAAGGACAGCGACATTGGCAACGCCGTTCCGTGCGCAGTTTTCCAGAGCGTTCCGATAAGCCCATTCATCTGTGTCGATGGCAACCACAGACTGCGCTTTTCTGACAGATGCCAGAATGGCCAGTATGCCTGTTCCGCAACCCATGTCCAACACTTCTTTTCCTGCCGTGTCCGCATCAAGCAACAACTCCGTCATCATCGAAGTGGTTGCATGATGCCCTGTTCCGAATGACATATTCGGAAGAATACAGATTTTGTAGGGCAAATCGGGCAAATCCGTATGAAAAGGCGCATATACCACACATCGTCCGGGAATGACAGTCATCGGGAAATCGCTCTCCCAAAGCCGGTTCCAGTTTTCCTGCGGCACTTCTTTTGCACTGACCGCGCCAATCAATGCAGGATACGCTTCTGCCAACTCTGACAGTGCGGCAGCATCATAGAGTTCGTCGCGAATGTAGGCTTTCACCGTGTTGCCTGACGTTTCAAAACTTTCATAGCCCAATTCAGCCAACAAAGCCACCACAATATCGGCAGCATCCGCCTGTTCGCCTTCCGGCAACACACATATCGCTTCGAAATAGTGCATGATTAATCTTAACTTTTCTGTACCGGAATCTGCCTGTTGAAACTTTCTTCAAGGGAAATCAAGGTTTCCGTTCGCGTTATGCCTACAATAGATTGCAGTTTATCCACTAAGATATACTTCAAATGCTCATTGTCATGGGCATACATCTTGATGAAAATGGAATAGTCGCCGGTGGTATAGTGACATTCCGTTATTTCAGGTATCATATTCAACTGTTCCACCACCGACTTGAACATACTTGCCTTTTCCAGATAAATGCCCATAAATGCGCAAGTGTGATACCCCATTATCTTGGGATTCAGAGCAAATGCAGACCCTTTTACGATACCAAGACGGGTAAGCCGCTGCATACGTTGATGAACGGCAGCGCCCGATATGCCACAATCACGTGCCACTTCCAAAAAAGGTACACGAGCGTTGGCACAAATCATTGACAGTATTTTTCGGTCTAAACTATCAATTTGAAACTTTTCAGCCATTTTTTTCGGTTTTTACTAAAAAATAATACTAATTCGACGTATTTTTAATGAATTTATTTTGATAAAAGACGCTTATTATGAACTAAATATAAAAAAAATTGCTTTTATCCGAATAAATTATCACTTTTGCAAAGTTAATAATTTTTTCTTTTTACACGTTTTTTTTTACAAATTATCATCATGTCAAAGTTGTTTTTGCCCCAATATTACTCGCCTTCGCTTGATTTACGACAGACAGAGAAGGCTGTCAAATTACTGAAAGATTTTTTTGAATCGAACCTGTCATCCGAACTTCGGTTGAGGCGGGTGACTGCTCCCCTGTTTGTGCTGAAAGGAACAGGTGTGAACGACGACCTCAACGGCGTAGAGCGTCCTGTGGCGTTCCCCATCGCGGATATGGGCGACGCCGTTGCCGAAGTAGTGCATTCGCTGGCGAAATGGAAACGGATGATGCTGGCAGAGTACCAAATTGAAACCGGATACGGCTTATACACCGACATGAACGCCATCCGCCCCGACGAAGAATTGGATAACCTGCATTCCATGTACGTTGACCAGTGGGATTGGGAACTGTCTATCACGAAAGGCGAGCGTTCGCTTGATTTCCTGAAAAAAACGGTGACCAATATATATAATGTATTGAAACGCGCAGAATTTTACGTTTATGAAAATTATCCGGCGCTCACGCCAAGACTGCCGGAACAAATCACTTTCATTCATTCCGAAGACCTGCTGGCAATGTATCCCGACAAGCCGGTGAAAGAACGCGAACATTTGGTAACCAAACAATACGGCGCAGTCTTCATCATCGGCATTGGCGGGCATTTGGCTGACGGCACCCTGCACGACGGGCGCGCACCCGACTACGACGACTGGACTACCGCCACCACGCCCGGACACAACGGGTTGAACGGCGACATACTGCTCTGGAATCCCATCTTGGAATGTGCTTTCGAGATTTCGTCAATGGGCATCCGTGTGGACGCCGACGCATTGAACAAACAGTTGGCAATACGCCAACTCGAAAGTCGGAAAGAACTAATGTTTCACAAAAAACTGCTGAACGGCGAACTGCCGCTATCCATAGGCGGCGGCATCGGACAATCGCGGCTTTGTATGTATTTCCTGCAAAAAGCGCACATTGGCGAAACGCAAGCCAGCATTTGGCAGCCGGAAATAGTGGAAACCTGCCGGAAACACAACATAGTGCTGATGTAAGATGGCTTTCAAGGCTGTTATTTTCGACCTCGACGGAACCTTAGCCGACACGCTGGAAGACATTGCCGACACCATGAACCGCGCCCTTGCGGCAAACGGTTTCCCGACGCACAGTTACGACGCCTACCGCTTCTTTGTAGGCAACGGGCTGAAAAACTTAGTCGCCAAAAGCCTTCCCGAAGCCGCAAGAACCAAAACCGCCATCAAGGACTGCCACGCGCAGGTGGTTGCCGATTACGCGCAGCATTATATCAACAAGACGCGGCTTTACGATGGAATACCTGCCTTATTGGATTGTTTGTCGCAAGCAGGTTTCAAAATGGCTGTGTTATCCAACAAAGCAGACGCCATTACGCAAAAAATATGTGGCGATTTGCTGCAACGCTGGCATTTTGCCGCCATATTGGGCGCAAGCGAACGCTTTCCGCGCAAGCCCAACCCGCAAGCGGCGCTGTTCCTTGTCGCCGAAATGGGTGTAGCGCCCGCCGAAGTCCTCTACCTCGGCGACAGCGATGTGGATATGCACACCGCTACTGCGGCGGGTTTCTATCCTGTCGGCGTTGGCTGGGGCTTCCGCCCCGTAGAGGAACTGCTGAACAGCGGCGCACGAAAAATTATTCAGCACCCGATGGAATTATTTGAAGCAAGTTAGACCAATCGGTCATCAAGAATAATCTCTCGTTGGATGAAATAGAGAATGAGTCAATTCCGTAATTTTAAACAACCTCGAAGGCATCTACGAAAGTTTCGTAGATCTACGAAACTTTCGTAGGTTGCTATCATCAGTGTTTATTCAGTCGCTACGCCAAAAATTTCTTCACCTGTTCCGGCGACATTCCTTTTCGTCGGGCATAGTCATTCAGTTGCTCGTCGGTGATTTTGCCCACGGCGAAGTAGCGGCTTTGCGGATGGGCGAAAATGAGTCCGCAAGTGGCTGCTGCCGGATAGATGGCATACGATTCGGTCAGTTTCATGCCGTAGGCGGGCGCATCCAACAGCGCAAAAAGCGTTTCCTTTTCAGAATGTTCGGGGCAGGCGGGATAACCGTGTGCAGGACGGATGCCGGCATCGCCCCAATATTGGCGGCAAACTTCGTGATGCAGCAGTTCGGTAAAGGCTTCTGCCATACGGTCTGCCAGCAGTTTCACCATGATGGCGCTATACTCATCGCCCTGCGCCTGATAGTCAGCCACCAAAGCGTCAACGCCCAAGCCCGCCGTCACCGCAAACGCGCCGATATAATCCTTGTATTCGCTGTCATCGGGCGCAATGAAATCCGACAAGCAGAGATTCGCCTGTCCCGCTTTGGCGGTCTGGTTGCGCAGGTTGCGGAACACACAGAGTGTATCAATGCGCTGTTCGTCGCGATATACCGCAATATCATCACCGACAGACTGTGCGGGAAAAATGCCGAAAACGCCGTTGGCGGTGATTTTTTGGTACACAATCATATCGTTCAGCATACGGTTGGCGTCATCGAACAGGCGTTTCGCTTCTGCGCCCGTTTCGGGATTTTCCAGAATTTGGGGATATTTCCCTTTCAACTGCCATGCAAGAAAAAAGAATGTCCAATCAATATACTTTCGTATTTCCGCCAAAGGATAGTTGTTCAACGCTTTCACACCCACAAAGGCAGGCTTTATCGGCGGTTCTGCGCCGAAATCAATCCGCAGACGGTTCTCACGCGCCTGTGCAAGGCTCAGTTTGGAAACAGAGGAAGCGGTTTGTTCATATTTTTCACGAACTTCGCGGTATTCATCTTGCAGACGTTCTGCAAAAGCGGCTTTTTCCGTCAGTAAAGAATTGGCTACGGCAACACTTCGCGACGCATCTTTCACATACACAACCGGTTGCCTATATGCAGGCGACAGATGAATGGCGGTATGCAATTTCGACGTGGTGGCTCCGCCAATCATGAGCGGCTGTTCCAACCCGTTGCGTTCCATTTCGCCGGCAACGTGCTTCATTTCCTCCAACGACGGGGTTATCAGCCCGCTTAACGCCACAATATCAACTTGTCGCGCCTGTGCCTCGGCAATGATTTTTTCGCAGGACACCATCACGCCAAGGTCAATGATTTCGTAGTTGTTGCACGACAGCACCACGCCCACAATGTTTTTTCCAATGTCGTGTACGTCGCCTTTCACGGTCGCTATCAATATCTTGCCGGCTGCCTCTCGATTGCCGGACTCCTCTTTCTCTGCCTCGATAAAAGGTTGCAGGTAGCCGACCGCACGCCGCATCACGCGGGCGCTTTTCACCACCTGAGGCAGAAACATTTTGCCGTCGCCGAAAAGATTACCCACCTCGTTGATGCCGTCCATCAGCGGACCCTCAATGATGGTGAGCGTTGGCGAATAATGCTGCCGCGCTTCCTCCATGTCGGCGTCCATATAGTCGGTAATCCCTTTTATCAAGGCGTATTTGATGCGTTCTTTCAAAGGAAGTTCCCGCCATTGGTTGGTATTCTGCGTGGAAACGTTTGCGCTCTCCTTCATATCGCCCGCCATGTCCAACAAACGCTCGGTGGCGTCAGGGCGGCGGTTGAAAATCAGGTCTTCCACCGCATTGCGCAGGTCGATGGGAATATCGTCATACACCGGCAGCAGACCGGCATTGACAATACCCATGTCCATCCCTTCTTTGATGGCATGATAGAGGAAAACAGAGTGCATGGCTTCGCGCAAGGGGTTGTTTCCGCGAAAAGCGAACGACAGATTGCTGACTCCACCGCTAACACGCGCATAAGGAAGATTGCTCTTTATCCATCGCACGGCTTGCAGGAAATCCACCGCAAAATTGTTGTGTTCCTTAATACCTGTGCCGATGGTGAGAATATTCGGGTCGAAAATAATATCAGTGGCAGGAAAACCGACCTCTTCGGTCAAAATACGGTAGGCTCGGGCGCAAATAGCGGTACGGCGGTCGTAATCCGTTGCCTGTCCCTCTTCATCAAACGCCATCACCACCACTGCGGCTCCGTAACGTTTGATAATGGCTGCCTTTTTGCGGAAAGCGTCCTCGCCTTCCTTCAAACTGATGGAATTGACAATGGATTTACCTTGCAGGCATTTCAAACCTGCTTCCAATACTTCCCATTTGGATGAATCGACCATCACCGGCAGGCGTGCCGCTTCGGGTTCGGAAGCCAGCAGGTTCAGAAAGACGGTCATGGAAGCAACGGCGTCCAGCATGGCGTCGTCCATGTTCACATCAATGACCTGTGCGCCTGTTTCTGCCTGATTGCGTGCAATGCCTATCGCTTCGTCAAATTTTCCCTCGCGTATCAGCCGCGCAAACTTCGCAGAGCCTGCCACATTACACCGCTCGCCGATATTCATGAAATTTTTGCTTTCGTCGGCTATCAAAGGCTCCAATCCCGACAACAACAAGGCTTTCGGACGGGCAGGCGCTACGTGAGGCGCGGCGTCCTTCACTGCGCGAACAATTCCTTCGATATGCGCAGGCGTAGTGCCGCAACAGCCGCCTACAATGTTCACAAATCCATGCCCTACGAAATCGCGGATAATGTCCGTAAATTCTTCCGGCGTTTGGTCATAAGCACCCAATTGGTTGGGCAGTCCGGCATTGGGATGCACGCTGATGCGAAACGGCGCTTTACGCGACAGTTCTTCGAGATACGGACGCATCTGTTTAGCCCCCAGCGCGCAGTTGATGCCGACGCTCAACAGTTCGTGGTGCATCACCGAGTAAAGGAAAGCGTCGATGGTTTGTCCGGACAGTGTACGCCCGCTGTTGTCGGTAATCGTAGCCGACACCATCACCGGCAGGCGCTGTTTGCGTTCGGCAAATATGGATTCAATAGCAAAGAGAGCCGCTTTGACGTTCAAAGTGTCGAAAACCGTTTCGCACAGCAGAATGTCTGCACCGCCATCCATCAATCCCCGCACCTGCTCGGCATATACCTCGACAAAATCGTCGAAAGATACGGCACGGTAAGCAGGATTGTTCACATCGGGCGACATAGAGGCTGATTTGCCCGTCGGTCCGAGCGTTCCTGCCACAAAACGCGGCTTTTCGGCGGTACTGTATTGCTGCGCAGCGGATTTTGCCAAGGCTGCGCTGGTTTTGTTCATCTCGTAAACGAAATCCTGCAAATCGTAATCGCTCTGCGACAAGCGATTGGAATTAAATGTGTTCGCCGTAATAATATCTGCCCCTGCTTGAAGGTATTGTTCGTGAATATGTCTGATGACATCGGGGCGCGTCAGTGACAGCACATCGTTGTTGCCGCGCAAATCCACCTGATGCCGCGCAAACCGCTGACTTCGGAAATCGCTTTCCGTCAAGCCCAACGGCTGTATCATAGTGCCCATAGCACCGTCAAGAATAAGAATGCGTTGGGACAGAAGGGTTTCTAACTGCATATTCCATTAAAAATAACAGGACAAAGATAGAGAATTTCTTGGCGACACGCAAAGCCAAGAACGGAATCTTTCAATTTCACCACGCCAAAACCACTGATTTTACAACTATGTCAGCAAACATTATAAAATATCTTTAAAATAAATTTGGTAGAATGAATCCTTATCTGTATTTTTGCAAAAATTTCCTGAGGGACTGTCAACAATCAGATAACATTCTTCGTATTTTGTGTAAAGTTCCGGGGAATCAATTGAAAAATCCTTAATATTTTATTGATTATGTATGATATTCTTGAATTGAATACCAAGGTTTTAACAGAGTTGCGTGAAATAGCCAAAACCATGGGCATCAAACGTGTTGAAACAATGAAAAAACAAGATCTTGTATTCAAGATTCTTGATCAACAGGCGATTAAATCGCTTGCTCCGTTACCGTCGCAGCCAGCGCCTGCCAAACAAAAGGACAACAGACTGATGGATGAATTGCCTTTTGCAGAAAAAGACGTTGTGTTGCCGGAAATCGTCGAACCCGAGTCGGAACTTGAATTTGACCCCGATCCGATTGAAGAACAAACGGTGGAAGTATCTGAAAATAAAGATGATTATCAGGTGAGAAATCCGGATTCATACAGCAGACAGCCGATGAATAGCCCGTCAGGTTCCGACTGGGATCATCGCAAATCGTTTGAACGGAAATATAAGGCTCCGGGTTTTGATTTCGAGGGCATCATTTCAGGTGAAGGCGTGCTGGAAATCATGCAGGAAGGTTACGGTTTCCTGCGTTCAGCCGATTACAATTACCTCAGTTCACCCGACGATATATATGTATCGCAATCGCAAATAAAACTGTTCGGACTGAAAACCGGCGACGTGGTGCGCGGTCCTGTCCGCCCGCCCAAAGAAGGCGAGAGGTATTTCCCTCTGGTGAAGGTGGAAGACATTAACGGACGCTCGCCGGACTATATCCGCGACCGCATTCCGTTCGACTTTCTCACGCCTCTTTTTCCCGACGAAAAGTTCACACTGGTCAAATCCGGCGAGCAGGCTTCGCTGTCCTGCCGCATCGTTGACTTATTTTCCCCTATTGGAAAAGGACAGCGCGGATTGATTGTAGCACAGCCTAAAACAGGTAAAACGGTGTTGCTGAAAGAAATAGCCAATGCCGTAGCCAAAAACCACCCCGAAGTATATCTAATCATTCTGCTGATAGACGAACGTCCTGAGGAAGTGACGGATATGGCTCGCAGTGTACGCGGCGAAGTCATCGCCTCTACTTTCGACGAACCGGCTGAACGGCACGTGCGTGTTGCCAATATCGTACTCGAAAAAGCCAAACGCATGGTAGAATGCGGTCATGACGTGATGATTCTGCTGGATTCCATCACCCGTCTGGCGCGCGCGTTCAATACGATAGCCCCTGCATCGGGCAAGGTGCTTACCGGCGGTGTTGATTCCAATGCCTTGCAGAAACCCAAACGTTTCTTCGGCGCTGCCCGTAACATTGAGAACGGCGGTTCGCTCACCATCCTTGCCACAGCGCTTACCGAAACTGGCTCGCGTATGGACGAGGTGATTTTCGAGGAATTTAAGGGTACAGGCAATATGGAATTGCAATTGGAACGCAAACTGTCGAACAAACGCATATTTCCTGCTGTGGATATTACCGCATCGAGCACCCGCCGCGAAGATCTCTTGGTGAACAGGGACGCTTTGAGCCGTATTTGGGTATTACGTAACTTCCTTACCGATATGAATCCCGTGGAAGCCATGGAATTTATACGCGACAGGCTTACAAAAACCCAGTCCAACGAGGAATTTCTTGTTTCCATGAACGGGGAATAGGCGTTAACTGCTAATGTTTTTTTTGAAAAAATATTCCTTTTGCTTTAATTTTGCCTCTTTTTGTCGTGCCACGTACATTTTTTCGCCATTGTAAGGGTCGAAACCGCAGTAGTACATTACCGATGACAGTGTGAGTGGGGTGGGCGTGAAATCCTGTACCTGTTCCAACCTGTTCATCCGCATTTGGCGCATGGCGTCGGATAGTTGCCGCATATCTGCGTCTTCACAGGCGGGGTGGCTTGATATGAAATAGGGTATCAGTTGCTGTTGCAGATGCAGTGAGTTGTTTGTCTTGTCAAAGGCTTCTTTCAGGCGTATGAACAAGTCGAATGACGGTTTGCGCATGGCTTTCAACACCTTGGGCGAAGTGTGTTCCGGCGCTACTTTCAGCCGTCCCGAAACGTGATGCTCAACCAGTTCCCGAAAATATTCGGCGTGGGTTTTCGATAAGAAGCCCTTTTCGTCTAAAAACAGGTCATAGCGAACACCGCTGCCGATGAAAACCTTTTTGATGCCTGCCATTGCGCGAATTTTGCGGTACAATGCCAATAACGGCGCGTGATTGCTGTCTAAATTCTTGCAGATGCGCGGATAGATGCAGGAATAGCGGCTGCATTTGCTGCAAAGCGCCTGTTCCTTGCCTTTCATGCCGTACATATTGGCGGATGGACCGCCCAAATCAGACAAATATCCTTTGAAATCAGGCATTTGAACAATCTTTTTCACTTCGTTGACGATGGATTGCTCGGAACGGCAAGCGATAAACCTGCCCTGATGGGCTGAAATGGTGCAGAAACTGCACCCACCGAAGCATCCGCGATGGATATTGACCGAATATTTAATCATCTCGAAAGCCGGAATATGCTTGTTTTTGTAGCGGGGATGCGGCAGTCGCGTGTATGGAAGGTCGAAAGCCATATCCACGTCTGCCTCGTTGAGATGATATTCGGGCGGATTTGCCACTACATACTGCCCTGCGACAGGCTCAATGCAACCGACAGCCTGCAATTTGCCTGATTCCGTTTCTATCCGGCAGAAATTTTCGGCAAATTTGCGCTTGTCCTGCACGCAGGATTCATGCGAGTGAAGCATGGCGCAGTGTTCGCTGTTTTTCGGCAGATTATCCGACAAATAAACAATTTGCGGCATATCGTGCAGTTCCTGCCATGTCGTGCCGGATTGCAAGCCTTGTGCAATCTTGCGAATAATGTGTTCACCCATGCCATACACCAGCAAATCCGCCTTGCTGCTGTGCAATATACTTGGCAACAACTTGTCCTGCCAGTAATCGTAATGGGTAAACCGCCGCAAAGACGCTTCAATGCCGCCGATAACGACCGGAACGTCGGGATACAGCCGTTTCAGTATCTGCGAATAAACCGACACCGCGTAATCAGGTCGAAATCCTGAAATATTGCCTGCTGTGTAGGCGTCGTCGCTGCGCAGGCGATTGTTGGCGGTGTAGTGGTTGACCATGCTGTCCATGCAGCCGCCGGAAATGCCGAAGAAGAGGCGGGGAACGCCCAATTTCTTGAAATCGCGCAGGTCGTCGCGCCAGTTGGGTTGGGGCACAATGGCTACACGCAGTCCGTCAGCCTCTAACACCCGCCCGATGACGGCTGCGCCAAAGGCTGGATGGTCAACGTAAGCGTCGCCCGAAAACAGAATGACGTCTAATTCCGTCCATCCGCGCGCTTCCGCTTCATGTTTCGAGGTCGGCAGCCAATCGCTGAGTTTTCGGTCGCTCACCTGCGCTTATTTAACGATTTCCAAGAGTTCGTCGGGCGACACGTTTTGCTGTTCGCCGGTGAGCATATTTTTCAGGCTGATGACGTTGTTCGCAATTTCGTTTTCGCCCGTCATTGCCACAAACGGTATGGCTTTGCCGTTGGCATAAACCATCTGTTTCTTCATTTTGGCTGATTCGGGATATATCTCTGCATTGATTCCGGCGTCGCGAAGCCGTTTTAACTGTACAAGCGCATATAATTCCTCGTTTTTACCGAAATTGACGAACATTAGCCGCGTTGTTTGTCCCGAATTTTCGGGAAAAGCGTTCAACTGCGTCAGTACGTCGCAGATGCGGTCGGCGCCGAAAGAGATACCTACCCCCGAAATGTCGGGCAAACCGAAGATTCCGGTCAGGTTGTCGTAGCGTCCGCCACCGCAAATGCTGCCCATTTCCACGTCCAACGCCTTCACTTCGAGAATGGCGCCGGTGTAGTAATTCAGCCCGCGGGCAAGCGTCAGGTCAAGCGAAACGGGCGTTTGAATGTTCAACGCATCGGCATAATCCAATATGGCGCCAACTTCGCTTATTCCGGTTTTTCCTGCTTCGCTGCCTGCAAGCAATTCAGTCAGTTGCGACAGTTTTTCGCGGTTGCTGCCGCTCAGTTGCAGAACGGGTTGCAGCGCATCCACCGCCTCGCGGCTCAAACCCTTCTCTATCAGTTCCGCGTTCACCTTTTCCTGCCCGATTTTTTCCAATTTGTCAATGGCAACCGTGATGTCCGTTATCTTATCCGGCTGCCCGATTAATTCCGCAATGCCGGTCAAAATCTTGCGGTTGTTGAGTTTCACCACCACGCGAATTTTCAGCGCACGAAACACCTCGTCAATGAGTTGCAGCAGTTCCGCCTCGTTGAGCAGTGAATTGCTGCCTACCACGTCAGCATCGCACTGGTAAAATTCGCGGTAACGCCCTTTTTGCGGACGGTCTGCCCGCCAAACGGGTTGAATTTGGTAGCGTT
>JAISKR010000303.1 GCA_031260845.1 Bacteroidales bacterium | reverse complement strand
TTTGAACAATTGGCTTATGAAAAAACGGAAGCGGCACCGCCTCTCACTTCGGATTGACCGACCGTACAGACCTTATCATGGGTACGTTCAGTAAATCACTTGCTTCCATCGGCGGTTTTATCGCCAGTGATGCTGCTACCATCAATTTCCTGCAACACAATTCGCGAACGCTTATTTTCAGTGCAAGTATGGCGCCATCGGCTGCTGCCAGCGTGCTTGCCGCTTTGGAAATCATGAAAGCCGAACCGGAAAGGATAGAGCACCTTTGGAAACTTACCCATTATACCATCGACCACCTGCATGAAGCCGGTTTCGATTTGGGTACCACTCAAACGCCCATCATTCCGCTGATGATTCGGGACAATACCAAGACGTTCAAGTTGACAAAACAACTGTTGGACGAAGGCATCTTTGTCAATCCCGTGTTATCACCGGCTGTTTCCAATGACTCAACGCTGATTCGCTTCTCTTTGATGGCTACTCATACTTTTGAACAAGTTGATATTGCCATTGGGAAAATAATCAAAGTAGGTAAATCCTTGGGAATTATTTAAACAGTTCATACTATGAGCATTACACTGCGGGAAGTTCAGACCGACAAAGATTTAAAGCGTTTTATCAAATTTCCATTCAAACTGTTTGAGAACTGTGCGTATTGGGTGCCGCCGTTAATTGATGGCGAATATCTGGCGTTGCATAAAGATAAAAATCCGGCTTTTGAATATTGTGAAGCCCGTTATTGGCTGGCTTACAAGGATAATAAGATTGCAGGCAGAATTGCCGGCATTCTCAATCATCGTGCCAATGACAAGTGGGGAACCCGCATGATGCGCATTGGATGGGTTGATTTTATTGATGATTTGGAAGTGTCCCGCAGTCTTTTTGCAGCCGTTGAAGATTGGGCGAAAGAACGTGGAATGCAGGGCGTACACGGTCCGCTCGGGTTTACGGATATGGACAATGAAGGACTTTTAGTGGAAGGTTTTGACAAATTGCCTACCATTGCCAATATCTATAATTATCCATATTATGTTACCCATTTTGAACAATTGGCTTATGAAAAAACGGAAGACTGGATTCAGTATAAATTTAATGCTTCGCAGCCGATACCGGACAAAGTGCAACGTATCAATCAGTTGATTCTGCAAAAATACAACCTGCAAATACTCAAATTTGAGTCGGTGCGCGAAATTTTACCACGCGCCAGAGAGGTGTTGGAAGTGATGAATGCAGCATTTGTCAATCTTTACGGGTTCGTATCCCTCACCGACAGAGAAATAGAATATTATGTAAAGCAGTATTTCAGTTTTATCAAGCCCGAATTTGTTTGTTTCGTGGCAGATACCACCGGAAAAATCATCGGATTCGCTATCACGATGCCTTCGCTGTCCAAAGCCATGCAGAAAGCGAAAGGGCGAATGTTTCCCTTCGGATTCATTCATCTTTTGAAGGCTTTGCGCAAAAATGATACCATCGACCTCTACCTGAACGGCGTATTGCCCGAATGGCAAAACAAAGGTATTCATTCCATCTATCATTCCGAACTGAACAAGGCGTACATCCGCAACAATATCACAACGGCGATTTCCAATCCCCAACTCGAAAGTAATGTGAATGCCATCACAGCATGGAAAAGTTACGACAAAGAATTGTATTTGCGCAGGCGCTGTTACCGGAAAATGTTTTAAATTTACTGTAAATTTTCATTGTTTTTTTTCAAAATGTTAGGTGCGACATTCTGTGTCGTACCCGACATTTTTATTTTTGCAAAAATTTTGTTGCAGTTTTTCATTTTTCAATAGAAAATGCTAACTTTGCAAAAAGATTGAAACCTAATGACCATAGATCAGATTGAACTTGACGCCGATAATACTGCGTTTTTGCAAGCCGCCGATTTCATCCGGTTCACGGACAGGAATATTTTTTTGACGGGCAAAGCAGGTACCGGTAAAACCACTTTTCTGAAATATATTCGGCAGTTGACCGACCGGGAATTGGTGGTGCTGGCGCCTACCGGTGTGGCTGCCATCAATGCCGAAGGGCAAACCATTCATTCTTTTTTTCAAATTGCGCCCAGCATCTACCCCCCGGAAGATATGCGTCTCAGAAAGGAAGCGCCTGACGATGATGAAGACAAGAGCACGATTTATGACTATTTCCGCTACAACGAGGACAAAGTAAAACTGATAAAAAAACTTGAACTGCTCAGTATTGATGAAGTATCCATGGTGAGATGCGACCTGCTTGACGTGATTGACAGGCTGTTGCGAGTGTTTCGTGATCGTGAAAACGAGGCTTTCGGTGGCGTACAAATGTTGCTCATCGGCGACACTTTCCAGTTGCCGCCTATCGTCAGCCACGAAGAATGGAACTTGCTGGGTACATCCTACGACAGCCCATTCTTTTTTAGTTCGCATGTCATTCATGACAATCCCCCCTTATACATTGAACTGAAAAAAATATACCGCCAAACAGACACTCAGTTCATCGAATTACTCAATAATGTACGTATCAATCGAGTGACAGACAGGGATATGAGCCTGCTCGCTTCGCGCTATCATCCCGATTTTCAACCCGGCGACAACCTGCAATATATCACACTTGCCACTCACAACCGCATTGTTGACGACATCAACCGAACAAAACTCGCCCTGTTGCCCGATGAAGAAAAAACCTACGAAGCAACCGTCACCGGCATATTTCCCGATGAAATCATGCCTACCAACCGAATGTTGAAGTTGAAAGAAGGTGCGCAAGTAATGTTTGTTAGAAATAATTTTCCGCAATATTATAATGGTAAAATCGGAAAAATCAGTCAAATAGATGATAACCAATTGTTAGTTGAGTTTGAAGACGGTGACGAAACAGAGGTCAATATGGTGGAATGGAACAATATCCGCTATTCGTGGAACCGGAAGAAGAAACGGATACAGGAAGAGGTGATTGGCACTTTCACACAATTTCCAATAAAATTGGCGTGGGCGATTACTGTCCACAAGAGCCAAGGCTTGACTTTCGACCATGTTGTCGCTGATTTGGGCGCCGCTTTTACGCACGGACAGGTGTATGTCGCTTTGAGCCGTTGCACCACTTTTGCCGGATTGATACTCAAATCTAAGATTGAGCGTTCTGCCATTAAAACCAACCCTTTTGCACTGCATTATGCCCGTAATGAGATGCCTGACGAGCAAATTGCACAGATATTAGAGGACTCGAAGAAAGAATATGAGCGCAAAGAGATGGAAATGCCGCAGGAAGGAACCCCGCCAACGCCACCGCCTGCCGAAAACGCTACGGACAAGCAAAAGTCTTCCCCTGAAAAGGCGGCACATCCGACCAAAGAAAAAAACATTATCTCATACCGGACTATTGTAGCCAAAGCGTTGTTTTACAACCCCGAAGAAAGCGAACAAATCACTGCGCTGAGCCGTTTGTTAGATGAGGAACATTTTCGCGAGGTACGACAACGCTTGTCAGAGTCAGGTATGCGACAGGGATTTGCCTGCATTTTCTATGGCGCCCCCGGCACGGGAAAAACCGAAACGGTTTATCAGATTGCCCGTCAAACGCGGCGCAACATCTTTTTGGTCAACATCAGCAACACTAAAAGTATGTGGTTTGGTGAAAGCGAAAAGCAAATAAAGGAAATATTTGACCGGTACCGACAGTTACAACGTGCATCCGACATTGCGCCCATTCTGTTGTTCAACGAGGCGGATGCGGTGCTCGGAAGACGTCGCGAAAACATGAAAGGCGCGGTTGACCAGACAGAGAATGCTATCCAGAATATCATCCTTCAAGAAATGGAAGCATTGGATGGCATTATGATTGCCACCACCAATCTAACAGGCAATTTAGACAAGGCTTTTGAGCGGCGTTTTCTCTATAAGATTGATTTCAAGCAGCCATCGCCGGCAACACGACAGTCGATATGGCAAACGCTGATACCGTCGCTCACACCCGATGAAACTGCCGAACTGGCAGCAAACTACAATTTTAGCGGCGGCGAAATAGAGAACATTGCCCGAAAACACACCGTCGAATATATCCTTCGCGGCGACACGCTATCGCTCAATGATTTGCACCAATTATGCAAATCAGAAAAATTGACGCAAAACACACATCCCAAACCGATAGGATTTTACAGAGAATAGCCTGCGAAACATTCGTAAATTATCTATGTTGTAAGCATTAATAATTAACCATTAAGCATTAACCATTAATAATTGTTCCATCATTGTGCATGAAAAATCATCAAACCATTCTTCGGGATGCCATTGCACCGCCATGATGGGCTTGGTTTTATGCCGGAAGGCTTCCACCAAGGGCGTGTTGGTGCAGGGGTCGAGTGAGGTCAGCGCTAATGGCTCTAATTGCGGGGACAATCCGGACAGTAACACTCCCTGATGGTGGTGACAATTGACTTCAAAGGATTGTGTACTGAAAGCGGCGGCAGCAGGAAGCGGTCGCACATTGTGGGCGGCAATGCTTCGTGCGCTGCTTTGCGGATGCCGCCAAAGATGCTGCTCCAATGCCGAGCCGAAATACACCGCCAGCATCTGAAACCCCAAACATATCCCGAAAATGGGAATATTCGCTTCAATGTATGCCGGAAGTTGTTTTTCGTAAAAAAACTGCTTGAACACGTCTTGATTGCCGGTTTTGAACGTCGGCACAGCACCGAATGACTGCGGCGCTATGTCCAATCCGCCGGGAATCAACAACATATCAACGTTTACCAAGCCCTCGTCGGGAAACAGGATACGCGGCGTTCCGAAGCGCGAAATCAACTCCAAATAGTTACTGCCGGCGCCGAACACCGTTCCGTCTTCCGACCTGTAACCTACAATCCCTATGATTTTCTTTTCCGGCATAATCTTCTGAATTACAATCTCGCCAACGAATATTTCAATCTTTTTACGGTTTCATCTTTTCCAATCAACACCGCCATTTCAGAGGCGCCGCCGGGGGTGGAAAGTTGCCCTGTGATGGCAATGCGAACAATCCAGAGCAAAGATTTTTTCTTCACTCCGCTCTGTTCGGATATTTGTGACAATTCGTTGAATATGGCGTCGTTGTTCCAGTCGGCGACGTTTTCCAACGCGGCTATCACGGCAGGCAGTACGGTTTGGGCTGTCTGCGCAGACGATTTGGCGTCTTTATGGTCGAACAGCGCAAGGTCGTAGCCCTCGTAAGCGTCAATAAAGGTTGTCATGGCAGTTACGTCAGAGATAGCGCTGACGCGGGTTTGCAGCAGACGGCTGAGCAAATCTTTGTCCACCTGTGTGGCAATGGATTGATAGTAGGGCAGAGCGTCTGCGTGGAACGCCTCTTGCGGCATTTCCTTGATATATTGCGAATTAAGCCAGCGCAACTTCACTTCGTCAAAAATGGCAGACGCTTTGGAAATGCCGTTGATGTCGAAAGCGGCGATTAATTCATCCAAAGTGAATTTCTCGACCTCAGTTTTGGGGTTCCAGCCCAGCAAGGCTACGTAATTCAGAATGGCGGCAGGCAGGAAACCCTTGTTGAGAAAGTCCTCAAAGTTAGCGTCGCCGTCGCGTTTGCTCAGTTTGTGGTGTTTGTCGCGCATGATATGCGGAAGATGCACGTATTGCGGTATTTCCCAACCGAAAGCCTCGTACAGCAGGTTGTAGTTGGGCGTACTGCTCAGATATTCCATGCCACGAAACACATGGCTGATTTGCATCAGATGGTCGTCCACCACATTGGCAAAATTATAAGTCGGGAAACCGTCTGATTTAATGAGCACATTGTCATGCAACTCCTTGTTTTCCACGGTAATGTCGCCATACACCATGTCGGAAAAAGTGGTGGAACCGGAAGTAGGCACATTTTGACGAATCACGTATGGAACGCCGGAAGCGAGTTTCTCCGCTATCTCTTCGCGGCTCAGATGCAGGCAATGCTTATCATATCGCCTGTTGCCGGTGTCGTCAATCAAGGATTCCAAACGTTCCTTTTCGCAAAAGCAATAGTACGCATGACCGTTGGCAATCAATTCTTTGGCATACCTGTCATAGATGGCTTTTCGCTCGCTCTGGGTGTAGGGACCATAAGCGCCGCCTGCATCGGGACCTTCGTCATGCGCCAATCCCGCCAATTGCAGCGTTTGGTAAATCACATTCACCGCATTATCCACTAAACGCTCTTGGTCGGTGTCCTCTATCCGCAGAATAAACTGACCGTGGCGCTTTTTCGCAAACAAATAGCCATAAAGCGCCGTGCGCAGATTGCCTATGTGCATAAACCCCGTCGGACTGGGGGCAAATCGTGTTCTTACTGTATTCATCATTTCAAAATAAAGTGCAAAATTAATTTAAAATTACGAATTACGAATTACGAATTACGAAATCCCTGTAAATAAAGGGAAAATAGATATTTTATGCAAATCTGTTAATCGAGTAATTAAATTACATAATTAGTTTTTAAATATTTAATATAAAGATAATTATATCTATGCAATTATTTCAAGTTCACAATTTGTTCACAAATCTTGTCAATATATTTTGTGTTGACCTCTCTCGCTTTTACGGTGAAATTCTGCACCATAATGGAAAAAGCCAGCAGATGACCGTTCTTTGCTTCGATATATCCGGAAAGCGTGCTGACGCCTGTGAGGGTTCCCGTTTTGGCAAAGACTTTCCGGTATGCCGCTGTTTCTTTCATCCTGTTTTTCAGGGTTCCGTCAATTCCTGCTTCGGGAAGCGACGATTTAAACAGGGAAAAATCAGACGATTGGTGCATCAATTTCAGCACAGCCACCAACAGTTCCGGCGTTAGATAATTTTGGTTGGATAAGCCCGAACCGTCCACCACGCTGAAATTTTTAGGATTGAAGCCGAGTTGTTTTATCAGTTGCTCCACCTGCTCTATGCCTTTTTCCGTGGTCGCCGGTTGCCCTCCATCTTGCAGCGCGATGGCGTAGAGCAGCATCTCGGCATTCAGATTGTCGCTCTCTTTGTTCATTTGGCGGATTATTTCGGGCAGCGAATGTCTGATTTTACCGACCGGCGCCGCTTGTTTGGGCACGACCATTTCTCCGCCGCCAACGGCACGGCTTCCGGCAAATTGCGCGTTCAGTTTTTCCGCAAACACGGTCAACACATACCCGACGGGCGACTGCACGCTGACGTCTCGCTCATAAGGCTTCGCTTTGGTGGCGATGGCGCCTGTTATCTCAATCAAATTGCCTGCATCATCGCCGGTGCGGCTGAATTTCAGCGTTTCCTGCGTCGGCTCTGTTGCCTTCCAAGTGGTTGTAGCCCGATTGTCAAGTTGGATAAACTCAGTGTTCGGTTCGAGGTGTACGGCAGGATTCCGCGAAGGCGACGCGGGCGTCACTTTCAGTTTTACCACGCCTTTGTTGAACGGCAGAGCAGTCAGATAAGGCTGGTAAGCCTCCGTATCGTCGTCCCACGACCAGCCTTTGCCCCATTGCACCTTCTCAGCCGCCGATACATCTGCATATATGGTTCCGTCAAAACGCCGGATTCCGATGGCTTCCAGCATATTCACCATGCTATCCAAGCCGGCAGAGGTAAATTCGGCGTCAAAGCCGCCGATAATGTACAAATCGCCCGACAAACATCCTGTTTCGTCGATGATTCCCGTATATGACAGGGTTGTGGTAAATTCATACGAAGCAGTGAGCCGGTGCAGCCCTGCGGCAGCGGTCAGCAGTTTCATGTTGGAAGCGGGACGGCACAGGCGGCGCTCGTTGCGGTTGTACAACGGCGCATCGGCTGTGAGGTCGTACACAGAAACCCCGATGGTGGCGGTTTGAAAAAAATCATCGTCCAGCAGGCGGTCGAGGTTGCGTTGCAG
>JAISKR010000289.1 GCA_031260845.1 Bacteroidales bacterium | reverse complement strand
TAATAACATGTCAATATTTTCTAATTTCTAACTTTTAATTTCTAATTTATTTTATATTCATCCTGCCAATTCTTTTTCTATTTGTTCCAATGATTTGTTTTTCGTTTCCGGCAAAATAAAGCACAAAAGTACAAAACTTATTAAACATATCAAACCATAGAGCCAAAAAAAATTAGAAATTAGAAATTAGAAATTAGAAATTAATCATTAACCATTAATCATTAACCATTAATCATTAATCATTAACCATTAATAATTAACCATTATTCCCTCTGCTGCCGATTTTTCGCAGGCGTCAACTATGCGTTGCACCTTGATGGCATCGTCAAGCGTTGAGAGTGGGGTTTCACCTTTACCCAACACGTTTTCGATGAAATATGTTGCCGTATTTCTGATGGATTCGGGGTAACAGTAAAACGTTTGTGAGTGAGGTCCGTTGGGTGCATTGATGACCCAGTCGCGATAACTGTAGCGGGCGCTGCCCCGCGTTCCCATTACTTTGATGAGGCATGTCCACGGGTCGCCTGCTTGGTCGTCGGCGGTAAAACTGGCGCTCAGATGGCTGATGGCATTGCTTTTCAGTTTCATGATGGACATCGCCAGATTTTCCTGAGGCGCAATGGTAAAATTAATGCTGCTCTTCATACACGCAACCGTTTCCGGCTCGCCTACTAAATACAACATCGTATAAATGTGGTGCGTCAGAATTTGGTGAATCACACCCGGATAGCGCACACGGTTGTCTTCGGCATGGAAAATATTGTACATCATATAGAACTGTGTTATGTCGCCAAGAGCGCCGTTTTGCACCATGTCGTGCATCCGTTTCACGCCCGATTCGTAGATATAATTGTGGACGGGCATACATTTTATGCCTGCTGCATCCACTATTTCCTTCACTTTCAACAATTCATCGAGCGTGTCGGCTACCGGTTTCTCGACAAGGATGTGTTTCCCCGCTTTCGCCGCCTTTTCGATATACTGAAAATGTGTTTCTACATTAGTCAGTATGAAAACGGCGTCTATCTCCGGGTCGTTCAACAACTCGTCTGCCGTTTGATACGTTTTGCAACCGAATTGGGCTGCTTTTGCTTCGCCTTTGGAAGCTGTGCGGTTCCAAAGACCTTTCAATTCCACGCCGGACAGACTGTTGACAGCCTCCGCGTGCAGGTTGGCGATGTCGCCCGCCCCAAGAAATCCTACTTTAATCATGATTTTTATTATTTACAATTTTTTTGATGTGAAGATGTGGAGATGTGAGGATGTGGAGATGTGGAGATGTGAGGATGTGGAGATGTGAAGGCGAGCAGGGTTTTTCTTATCCCTTCGCCGATATCCGTTAATGGCAATGATTGAAATGTCCGGTCTATCTGTTCGTGATTGAGGTCGTTGATGAACATGTTGGGTAACGCATCGCCTGCAATGGAGATGTCCGTATATTTTCCCAGTCCGATGGCTTCCGCCTGCTGCCGGACGATTTCCAGAAACTGTTCCACTTCCATTGTTTTGCCCTTGATATTGAATATTCCGTATCCTTCAAAAGGCTGCAAAGTACAGGCGGCGAAATGTGCGCCCACGTCTTCCACAAAATGATAGTTTTCCCTTCCATGATAAGGCATGGCAAATGGGATTATTTCATTTCCGACGGAGCCGAGCGCAATCGCTTTCATAGCGGCGGTCGGAGCGGACGTCATGCCTCTGTCGCGACCAAGCCCATAGGTGGTGTTCAGGCGAAGGCAGACGGTCGGAATGCCGGTATTGTCGTGGAAAAGACGCGCCAGATGTTCGCCTGCGAGTTTCCAAATGCCGTAATGGTTGGAAGGCGTCAGGCGCACGTCTTCGCTAATGGTTGCGTCCGGATATTGACTGCGTTTGCCGTAAACAGCGCCGGAACTTGCAAAGACAAAACGTTCTAATTTCGGGAGTTTTTCCGCAACATCAAGTAGCGCCATCGTTCCGCCGACATTGATTTCCATTCCTTTCAAGTGATTCGCCGAGCAGTCGGGGCTTTGAAACCCGCCCAGATGAATAATATGTGTCGGATTGATTTGAGGTATCAGGGTTTTTACCGCCTCATAATCGGAAACATCAAGTCCGACCATTTCGATACGTGAGTCCAAATGTTTGCCCTGCCACAACTGCAAAGGCGCTATATTTCCCGAACGGGTGGCGACCACAATCTTTTCCACTTCCGGAAATTGCAACAATTTGTAAACGGTAACCGAGCCGATACAGCCCGTCCCTCCTGTAATTAATATTTTTGCCATCATCCATTCATTTTAACTACCGCTTTTGTCGTCTGCGCTTTTATCGAATCGGCAAAAGCATCATTGATGTGCTCAAAATCATACAGGTTGATGTAATGCGCCGCCGGAAAAACGCCTTGAAGCAACAACTTTTGTGCAACCACGAAATTCTCCTTGTGCGAGCCCATCACACCTTTGATGTTCAAAGACTGGCGGGTAATATAAGTATTGTCCTCCATCACTTTATCCGGATAGGTGGCAATAGTGCAGATGTCATGTTCCGGTTTTACGGCATAAATCGCTTCTGCCAGAACAGAGGAAACTCCCGAACATTCAATCACCAAATCCACTTTGCCTTTTGTCCCGAATATTCTGCCGTCGGCATCTTTCACACCTTCTTCCAACTGCTTCAACAGCGGGTTTTCAGGCGACACTACGATGGTCGTTATGCCTCTGTCGCGGGCTGCTTTCAGACGAATGTTGCGGTCTTGCTCCACGCCTGTGATGGCTACTCGCGCCCCGTTGGCTCTTGCCAATTCGGCAGAAATCAATCCCATGATGCCGCAACCGGTAACGAGCACGTCCATGCCCGGCTTTATGTTACATTTGCTGTAAATAGCATTGACAGCCACCGATACAGGCTCGACGATGGCTCCGTATTCCGGTTTCAGCCCGTCTATCAGGGGTACAACACGATCGGCTTCCAATACCATCTGTTGCCCGAAAGCGCCGTCGCGGTTGTAACCGAGAATGGTTTTGTCGGGACACAGGTTCCACTTGCCGCTGCGACAGCCCTGACAATCATCCTTTTGGCATCCACGCTGAGCTACGGGAACAAACAAATCCCCGACTTTCAGCGTTCCCTTATAACCGGGACCCAACTTCAATATCCTCGCGCATGTTTCGTGCCCTATCACACGCGGGCGCTCAATCCAGTCGAAATTCGATTTGCCCAGCGTTGCGCTTACATCCGAGCCGCAAAGCGCCGTATAAAGCGTCTCCGCTAATATTTCGCCTTCTTTCAGTTCAGGCATCGTCATCTCAATGATTGCGGAATTTTCTTCTACGGCTTCCGCTTCACCCGGATGGAAACGCTTCGTCCCCGTCAGGCAATAACCTTTGATTTTACTCATTCTTACTATTTTTATTGCTTTATTTCGTTATTTTTGAATTTTAAAAGTATAAGCATAATCACAAGGACGATTGGCTGCCTTTTGCAAATTTGTCGGCAGGGTAATCGTGGTTACTCCGTTTTTGGAACTCCAATTCAGCGGTTTATCGTATCCCAAGAGATAGATTTTGGAACCTGCTACAGGCTCTACGGATTTCAACTCCAACTGCTTTCCGGGCCAATCCAATGATATTGCATATACAGTTTTGTTATCTTTGCTGCGGGTAAAATGCACATTATTCTCTTTACTGACCGCATAAGCCCTTGTAGAATAAATACCTTCACCGTTCACTTTGAGCCATTTGCCGATGTCTTTCAGTCGTTTTTCCTGAACTTCGGGCAAAGCGCCCTGTCCGTCTAAATTTACGATGAGCAACAGATTTCCGCCACGCGAAACAATATCCACAAACAT
>JAISKR010000233.1 GCA_031260845.1 Bacteroidales bacterium | reverse complement strand
CAAAACGGCGGAATACCTGCCACCATGCTCGACTGCGAGAAGGACATTGCCGCCGCCGTTAATTATGTTGCAAATATTGCCATCAGCAAGCGTTTGATACTCATGGGAAGTAATTTTTCCGCATCATTGGCGATGAAAGCGGCAAACCACAACCGGCAAGTCACAGCAGCGATTGCTTTCAGCCCGGGTGAATATTTCGGCGCCAATGTACCGGTGAAAGAATGGCTGACGGATTTTGACCAGATGCTGTTTGTCGCCACTACTCAACACGAATACCCCTTTGTAACCGATTTGATACAAACGATACCCGCCGATTTGTTAACGCGATTTCAGCCGACTTCCGGCAATGGTATGCAGGGTGCGCCCGCTTTATGGAACGAAGAACCCACCTCTAACGAATATTGGATGGCGCTGATGCTGTTTCTGAACAAAGTAAAAGAAGCGAAATACAATTGACCGTTGACAATGCTAAAATAAACTTATCACCCAAAAAAACGACAATGGACAAACTGCAAACAATTGTGTCATTTTTCGACATACAGGATGCAATCGCATCGGTCAAGCCTCTGGGGGCTGGGCATATCAACGATTCGTACAAGGTGCTCACAGCCGGATATGCACCGGATTATGTGTTGCAGCGCATCAATCATGCTATCTTCAAGAATGTGCCTGCTTTGCAGAACAATATTCTTCGCGTCACCAATCATATTCGTAAAAAATTGACGGATGCAGGCGTAAAAGACGTGCAAAACCGTGTATTGCAACTGATTTCCGCCAAAGACGGCAAGTTGTTCCACGAAGACAACGAAGGAAATTATTGGCGGATACTGCGCTTTGTGCCTGACAGTTACAGTTACGATGAAGTCAATGCCGAACTGTCCTTGCAAGCCGGTCGTGCATTCGGCGATTTTCAAACCATGCTGTCCGACCTTCCCGGCGAGCCGTTGGTGGAAACTATTCCCAATTTCCACAATATGGAAAGCCGGCTGGCTACGTTCCGTCAGGCGGTGAGGGACAACAAGGCAGGTCGTTTGCAAAAAACGCAGTATATGGTGGATGAGATGGAAAAACGCGCCGAAGAAATGTGCCGTCCCGAGCAACTTCACCGCGAAGGCAAACTGCCCAAGCGCATCAATCACTGCGACACGAAGGTGAACAACGTGCTGTTCGACAAAAACGGCAATGTGCTTTGCGTGGTGGATTTGGATACGGTGATGCCGGGCTATGTACTCAGCGATTTCGGCGATTTCATGCGCACGGGCGCCAACACCGGCAAGGAAGACGACACAAATTTGGACAACGTATCTCTCAACATGAGCATCTTCGAGGCTTACACCAAAGGCTACCTTGAAAAAGCCCAATCCTTCCTGCTGCCTGTGGAAAAGGACAACCTCGCTTTTGGCGCCAAACTGCTGACTTATATGCAGACCGTCCGCTTTTTCGCAGATTATCTCGACGGCGACTTGTACTACAAGATACATTCGCCCGAACACAACTGGATTCGCACGCTTGCCCAGTTCAAACTGTTGCAGGACATGGAAAGCAAATACGACCAAATGCGGAAAGCCGTTCAGAACGCTGTTTAAGGCTGTTTCAGTTTTACTGTTTTCTGCATCAATAGTTTACCCTTTTTGTCCTCTATGCGGATGGCTACTTTTTGATATTTGCGCAGGCGCTCTTCGAGGTCGTAGAGGCGGATAAAATGCACAACAAAGTCATAATTGGTATGCGGCGACAAGCCCAAGGGAAAAATATCCTTATCGCCCGGCGGAATAATTTTGAACCGGCGTTTTTTCATGCGCGGTTGGCGAAATTCCACAATGGGCGGATTGATTTCCATCATTTCTTTACTCTTGTTGTAAATGCTCACCGACATTTGCAAGCCCCCATGATACCTGCATTTTGTGCGAATGCGAAAGGGCGCCTTTTTGTAACGCCTGTAAATATACCGTAAGTAAAGAACCGCAGCCACGATAACCACCGCAGTTGACATCATAAGCACTTTCATGCCCGAAGGTGATATAAAATCCTCAATTTTCAATTTTCTTCTCTTGTACTACCTTGTAGTTTTTAGTGTAGCGGTAAATATTCAGATTGCTGTTGATATGCCCGCCGGTGGAATTTATTTTGGTAAAATGAAAATCGGATTGAAGCGCAGGAAGCCTGAAATGAGAAACACAATGACCAAAATCTTTTCCATACAGTTTCACCGCCGAGCCAAAGAAAAACAGAATGTCATATCCCAGAAAAGCGTGTTGCACAGGCAAAAGCGAATAACTTCCCTGCTTGTTCAGATTCGGTTCGGTGGCATAGTATTTCCGGTACTGTTGCAAAAAACGCAACACCTCTTTGCGTGTGTAGTCAATATAATAAGGCGTCGCAAAACGAAATTCAACGTTATGCAGGTACTCAGGGTCAAGATTGATAAAATTTGTCCACACCGATAAGCCGTAGAGGTTTACCGGATAATCGCGCGTTGAAGCATTGAGATGAGCCGCAATAATCGTAATGAAAACCTCATCGGTAGCGGTAACTATCACAACGTTTTTCTTCTTCTTTTGCAGATATTCAGGCGGCGTTTTGAGGCTGTCCACCTTGAACTGATAAGTAGAAATCAGGGAATCGGGCAGGATGGTCTTTAATTTGTTGTGGTAAGCATGAAAAAGCGTTTGGTCGGTTTCCGATTTGTTGCCGATAAGCACCACTCTGATGCTGTCCCGCTGCTGACTGATAATGTCCATCGTGGGTGCAACGGTGCTCATGGTGCCGGTGGTCACTTGTATCAGATAGGGGCTGTTTTTGACCGATTCGATATTGAGAGCCGTCGGTGAAACGTAGAAAATATGGTTTTCGGCAGCAAAACGGGCGGTCTTATCCACCAATTCCGTGTGAAACGGACCGATAATCAAATCCATTTCCTTCATCAGCGGTTTACTGAGAATTTTCTGCACCTCTAATGTATCACGCATGGTGTCAAATACATAAACCTTTGAGTTAAGTCCCAACCTGTTCAGAGAATCAATCGCCAACAAAGCGCCTTGGTAAAATTCAAGCGCTGTTTCGGAATGAGGCGAAATCCAGTAGGTACCGTCTTTGCGGACATAACGCCCCTGCGTATCCTTGGTAATACTGGTATCTGAAACCGCCGCGGCATTATCCGACAGGAACAGCGGCAGCAACATGGCTATTTTAAAATTATTCTGCGTCACAGGAACGCATTCCACCGTATCTTCTTCCAAATCCTTCCTGACAATCACAGTGTCCGTTTGCGATATTTCAACCGGTATGCCTATCGGTTTCAAATCGGGAAGCGGAATTTTGATTTTTTGCCCCACACGAAGGTCTTGTGAGCGGGAATTTATCTCAGGATTGGCGTCCATCAATTGATTGACACTCAAATTGTAAGTTTTGGCGATGGAAAACAGGGTTTCGCGTTTTTGCACTTCATGTATCCGAAAACCGTTATCGGCGTCGGAAGGCTTGGAATTTTGCTTCGGAATGGTGACTACCTGCCCCACTTGCAAGGGCGAATGTTCCAGTTCGGGATTTTGCTTGTACAACTCTTCCTGAGTGAGATGGTATTTCTGCATGAGCGAATACACCGTTTGTCCCTGTTCGGCAATATGATAGATGAACTGGGCTGATTCCAATTGCGTTTTTGCCGCTGCATTATCCGTTTTTTCGGGAATTTTCAGTTCCTCACCCACTCGGATGCTTTCCAAAGCCCCCGGATTATTGAATATAATATCCTTTTGCTGGATATTGTATGCCTTGCTGATAGAATACAAGGTTTCATCCTGCTTTACAGTGTGCAGGTAATAGGTTTTTCCTTCTATCACTGTTTTCTTTTTTGACACCGACACAGCAACCTGTGCGTCAACAAATTGTAAACAGAAAACAGAAAATAATCCAACAACAAAAGTGCGCAATAAATTCATGCCAACGATTTTTGACAGTGCAAAAGTAATGCTTTTTTAGATAAATTAACAAAACTTTATTAATTATTATTACCTTTGCGGTGTTATTTAAATAAATTGCGATATGGATACGATGATTCAGGAAACGCCCCCCACAACGGAACGCATACCGGGCGTGGAATATGATGACAACGGGAAACCGGTAGGTTACACGATTCAAGAGGTTTTTGACGAATTAGACCGGGAAACGATAGCATTATACGGCGAATCTGCCCGTAAATCAGTGAACGAAAAACGTGCGGAATGGAACAAAATATATCCGTGGAAGTTTGATTACCTCTAACCATACCTTTTTGCATCGTATGCCATCATATATTATCAACATATCTGCCGAGGCAA
>JAISKR010000214.1 GCA_031260845.1 Bacteroidales bacterium | reverse complement strand
CTCTCCCCCTCTCCCTGTGGAGAGGGGGCAGGGGGGAGAGGTCAACTGTTAATTAATTGTTCCAACATTTCTTTCTGTTCACGCTGCAACTGCAGGATTTCGTCCAATATCTTCTGCTGCCGTTCGATGATGTTGTCGATGATCCGGACAAACCATTTGGCAAAGAAGAAGATAATCGCCGCGGAAAATACGAGGTAGCAGGCCGCCGCCATCACTACGAAACCGAAGTCGGCAATTGCATTGCCGACTTCTTGCGGATTCATTAACGTTTCCATGGAATTGCTTTTATCCAACGTTGACAACGGTTTCCAGTTCCCCTCTTTTGAGGCCCTTCCCTGTTTTGGGAATTGATTTTACGATGACGGAATACTCTCCGGATTCCAAAGTTGGAACCTGAAAATGCACTTCGGAGGGTTTGATTCCGGAATATACTCCCGCCCGAATCTCCACGGCCGGATTATTGACCGGAACGAAAAAGACACCCTGCTGCACATCTTCGGGATCGAATTTCAACAGCTGTCCCTTCAAGACACCGAGTCCGCCGGAGGTAGCCCAGAAGTTGTCTTCGCCGGTGAGCGCATCCGTAAATATTTCCGGAACAGGAATTTGGGTTGCCACGTTCACCTTTTCCAACTTGATATGAGTTTCCAAGTCGCGCAAACGAAAACCGGAAGTGGAACGGATATTGACCTGATGCCGCGAGGAATCGAAGTTGTCGCGTTTGTCGGTGAAAATACCGCTGACGGTCGGGCGGACTCTCACCAAAGGCGTGATAACGGAATGACCCTCTCCTACAAAATACAAGACGGTCTGCGTCAACTTTTCAAAATAAGCCAGGGCTTGCGGCCGGGTCAGACCGGTTCCTTCGGCTATCATGAAGTTAATAACATCGTCCAGATTTTTGCGTTCCGGACTGGAAACGATTGCTACGCAACTGTTCGGGTCCACCGCCATTGCGTTTTCTACTAATGCATACTTCAGCATAATAATGATAATTAAATTGTGAATAAAAAGTTGTAATACGTTGTACATTTGATCAAATTTATTGTTTACGGGGACAAAGGTAGGGTGGCGCCGGCTGGCAGGCTTGCACTATATTGACCGGTGATAATACTATATTGACCGATACTGATTTTTCATTATTCATTGTTAATTAATTTGTTTATCTTTGTAAAAAAATTAAATGATGGCACGGTATTTTAATGTAGCAGGACCCTGTAATGCCGCCGAGCATTATATGATAGAAGCATCTTCACGGTTAACGGGCGTAGTGGAACTTATCAGTCAAAAACAGTATTTTGTGATTCATGCCGCCCGTCAGAGCGGTAAAACCACCTTTCTGCTTGATTTGGCAAACCGCCTCAATCGGGAAGGCAAATATTATGCGTTGTATTGCTCGTTGGAAGGGGCACAGGGGGTTATTGACCCTGAAAAAGGTATTCCAGCCATAGTGAAACGAATAGAAAACGCATTGAGATTTTCAAACATACCTCAAAAGGTAAAATTTGCCAAAGATGCCGATTACAGTGATTATACAGGCGTACTATTAACCGAATTGACGGTTTTAAGCATGTCGTTGGACAAGCCGTTGGTCATTCTTTTTGACGAAGCCGACTGTCTGAGCGAGGGAACGCTGATTTCCTTTCTGCGGCAGCTGCGGAACGGCTACAACACGCGCAGCATAACGCCGTTCGTACATTCGGTCGCCTTGGTGGGTATGCGTAACATACGCGACTATAAGGTGCAAGTCCGTCCCGACAGCGAAACATTGGACAGCGCAAGTCCTTTTAATATCGTTGCAGAATCACTGACGCTCAAAAATTTCACAAAAGAAGAAATAACGGAATTGTATGGTCAGCACACTGCCGACACCGGACAGGTGTTCACAACGGAAGCGATTGAACTGGTATATCAGCAAACGCAAGGGCAGCCGTGGCTGGTCAATGCCATTGCCCGCGAAGTGATAGAAAAGATGCTTCAATCCGATTATACCAAGCCGGTAACCGCCGGATTGGTGGATAAAGCCATTCAAACCATTATCCTGCGTCGCGATACGCACATTGACAGCCTGCTGGAACGGCTCAAAGAGGAACGGGTACGACGGGTAATGGAGCCGGTTATTACCGGAGAATTGGAAAAAATCGACACCCAATCGGACGACTACCGTTACACCACAGACCTTGGGCTGATAAAGGCAGCCAAAGGAGTAATTATGCCTTCCAACCCCATCTATGCTGAGGTTATCATCCGCACATTAAGCGCCAATTCACAAAAAGATTTGGCAGAAAGCAAGTATTCCTACCAAATGCCTCGCTACCTGAAAAACGGCAGGATTGACATGACTTATCTTTTACAGGATTTCCAGTCGTTCTGGAGCGAGAACAGCGAAATATGGATAGAGCGCTACCAATACAAAGAAGCAGCGCCTCACCTCATTTTACAGGCTTTTCTGCAACGGGTAGTCAACGGCGGCGGACGAATCATCCGCGAATTTGCTGCAGGACGCAGACGATTGGATTTGTGCGTGATGTTTGAAGGACAGAAATATCCTGTTGAATTGAAAGTACGATACAGCGCCAAAACTGAAGAAAACAGCATGGAACAAATTATCGGTTATATGGATACGCTTGGCGTCAAAGAAGGATGGTTGATTATATTCGACCGCAATCCCAATATTGACTGGAACGCTAAGATCTTTCTTAAAACGGAAACAGTTGAAGGGAAAACAGTAACGATAGCGGGTTGTTAGGAAACAGCCCTATTGCAAAACGGCTACGCATCAGCAATCAGAGAAAAGAATCAAAAAATCATAGAAATGAAAACATATTTGAATTTATTTTTCCTTTTGTGGTTCGCGGTGGCAACGTATGCCCAAACTACGTCATTTCAGTCCGATTTTGGGAAAGGGAAAACCGGCGGTTTGCCGGAAGGTTGGACGCTGAATGATTTTCAGAATCCACACGCGCCGCGTTTCGCATTGAAAAAAGATGCCTCCGGCAACTATCTGTCGCTTAAGGGTAATGGCGTTCGTTTCGTAATCAGCGAACTGAGGTCAAAATATGGTATTTTTGATACAGCCGGTCGCGATGTACAAAATCCCTATAAAGATCCTTCACATAACATAATAAAAGGCGATTTTGAAACATTCAAAGATGTGCGTACTTTTGATAT
>JAISKR010000200.1 GCA_031260845.1 Bacteroidales bacterium | reverse complement strand
GTGCAGGTTCCTTCATTGGTAATCACTAACGAATCACCGCCCAATATGGCATAAGTTCCATATCCATACTGGCTGTCATCTTTAAGACTTGAAGCAACTATCCCCGCTTCTTCATCAATGTCAAGCTCATCGGTCGGTTCCGAGGTGTCATTATCGTCAAATTGCGAGGGATTATCATACAATGCAAATGTATTGCCGGCTGTAAATTCGACTATTTGCGTAAAATCCGCCGCAATATCCTTTTTTGCATAATATAATAATACGCTATCAAGCAAACGCTGCAATTCGACATTGTTTTTAGTGTCGAAATCAGTGGTATAATGGTCAAATACCCATCTGCCAACTATTATTTCATCAACAGGTTTAGAACTTTCTTTGCTGCATGAATAAAACAATGCAACACAAGTAAATACACAGAGAAACGAAATATAAATCTTTTTCATCGGTTTTTTATTTATCAAGAATATGCTTTGAAAAATTTCACAAAAATAAAACGAATAAATGACTTTACAACATTTTTATGAAAAAAAATTACTAAATTTGCAAAAAAAATAAAATCGAGAATGATAAAACCTGTTGATTTAACCATACATAAGATTGATATACAGCAAAATGCAGCATGGCAAGATATACAATCCGCATTGAACCCTGTCCGTTGGAATAAAATTTCAACCGTCAATTGGAAACAATATTCCTACTGTCCTGAGGTTCAGTTCAAGATAGCATACAGCAATAACGCATTTTTGCTGCAATACAAAGTGAAAGAGCAGTCCGTTCGTGCCGTGGCTGCCCATGATAACGGCGAAGTGTGGAAGGACTCTTGTGTGGAATTTTTTGTATCCCCTGCCAATGACGGGATATACTACAATTTTGAATTTAATTGTATCGGAACCTGCTTGCTGGCATTGGGTCCCAACCGGCATCAGCGTGAAAAGGCGCCGCTTGAAGTAATTTCAGGCATCAGACGTTTGTCAAGCCTTGGCACAAGTCCATTTCAGGAACGCATCGGCAATGTCGAATGGGAATTATTGGTAGTTATCCCTTTCAATTGTTTTTTCAAGCCGGAATTTATTGAACCTGAAAAAATCATCAAAGCCAATTTTTACAAATGCGGCGATGACCTGACAACGCCCCATTTTCTGAGTTGGCGCCCCATAAAAGCGGCGAAACCCGATTTTCATCTTCCTGAATTTTTCGGTACCATACAATTGGATTAGCGAAACCAATCGCTATTTTCTTTTATTTTGGCAGAAAAAAAATTTTGGTATGATTTTGGTATGATAAAATTAAATAGTACCTTTGAACAGTTTTAAAGAGGTCAATTTAGCAATATGGACAACGAGAGTGTTTACAGAAAGATACAGGATTTTTTCGGGAATATGGAAGACAATATCAGTCTTTTAGAAAATCCTGTGGACGTTACCGTACAGATGCAATATTTTGATCTATCCGGTAAAGTGCGCGGGAAACAGTCAAATGAGGAAATTTTGGCGCAAAAAGACGACTTATTCAGTTCCGAATTAACGATAGCCAAGAAAAAGAAACTGTTGGCGCAGATGGCTGGTATCCCCAGTCCTGAAATATACAGAGTGATAGAAACTTACGCCAAACAACCGGAAGAGGAAATGAAAGAATGGGCGCAATTGGCTTTGCAGGAAAATAAATTACTGTTGGAAAGCGATTTGCTTGAACGCCCGCAGGTGTTTATTTCAACCGGATTGGGTGGCAAAGGGCACAAACTCAGGTATTTTGTGGTGCTTATCAACAGGGTAGGCGGCAATTTGCAACCGTTTCAGCAGAAGATAGTTCACGAAGAGATGGAATACGCGCTGAAACGCTACAATAGCGAATTGGAAGAGGTTCATTTCATGGATGATTACACGACCATGCGCGTGATAGTGCCTCTCACTTCCGACCTTACCCGCGTGTTTCGCGAAGGAATCGACGAATGTAACCAATTCGGAAATTTCCTGTCCAACGATTTCATTGTGACCAACATGAAAGAGTTGGATTCATCGGAAATCAGAGAAGCCCTTGACGCAAAGAACGATGCAGTAGCCGAATTGGAAGACGATTTCCCCCCCATAGAGTAGTGACGACCGCAATAGAACTTCTTTCACCTGCCAAAAATGCAGCCTTCGGGAAAGTTGCCATCCAACATGGCGCCGACGCCGTATATATAGGCGCACCTCGCTTTGGCGCACGCGCAGAAGCCGCCAATTCAGTGGCAGATATAAGCGATTTAGTACGTTTTGCCCATCTTTACAAGGCAAAAGTATATGCGACACTTAACACAATACTGTACGACAACGAGATAGATGACGCCGTTCGCATTGCGTGGCAACTGTACGAATCCGGCGTGGACGCGCTCATCATACAGGATATGGGGCTGTTGCGCTGCGAGTTGCCACCGCTTCCCCTGTTTGCCAGCACACAAACTCACAATGTCACCGTCGAAAAAATCAGTTTTTTGGAACAGGTTGGCTTTAAACGTGTCATTTTGTCACGTGAGTTATGCCTTCGTGACATACAGAAGATTCGTCAAAACACAAAAATTGAATTGGAATCTTTTGTTCACGGCGCTTTATGCGTTTCTTTCAGCGGACAATGCTACATGAGTCATTTCCTTACGGGAAGAAGCGGTAACAGAGGCACCTGCGCTCAACCATGCCGCTCGTCTTACCAATTGCTTGACGCCAACAAGCAAACATTGATAGACAAGGCGTATTTACTGTCGCTCAAAGATTTGAACCTTTCCGCTTACTTGCTGCAACTGATGCAGAGCGGCGTCAGTTCCTTCAAAATCGAGGGCAGACTGAAAGATTTGAATTATCTGAAAAATATCACCGCATTTTACAGGCAACGCTTGGACTCTATCATGGAACAGGGCGATTTCTGCGCAAGTTCGTCAGGGCGAACCACGTTTTGCTTCACGCCCAACCCGCATAAAACCTTTCATCGCGGATATACCGACTATTTCATCGAAGGGCGCAAGGACAAAGTTGCATCGCCCGAAACGCAAAAATCGACCGGCGAAAGATTGGGATGGGTATCGGCTGTGTTTCCGCAGTATTTTGTGGTAGAAACCACCCATGCGGTCAGTTCGGGCGACGGTTTGTGCTGGCTGCATCCGCAAAGGGGCTTGGAAGGCGCGTTGGTGAACGGCGCAGACGGTAAAAAGATTTTTCCGGCTAAACCGGTACAGTTGACCGTTGGCATGGAAATTTTCCGCAACAACGATTTTCGTTTCGAGAAGCAACTTGCCGGCGAGTCTGCCGACAGGCGGGTGAGGGTTGCTTTTGAACTGAGCGAAGAGGAAAATGGCTACCACCTTGGCGTGACGGATGAAGACGGCAACACGGTGACTTCCGTTTTCGAGGCGGAAAAAATAACTGCCAAAGATATTGAGAAGGCTCAACAACAAATTATTCAGCAACTTGGAAAATTGGGCAATACTGTTTTTGTTGCCCGTCAAGTGCGGTTTTCCGACAGTTTCGGATATTTCATTCCCGCAGCAGGGCTGAATGCCATGCGTCGCGAACTGACAGAGCAGTTGGAAGCCCTGCGTTTGGATAAATACCGCGCCAAAGAGGAAGTTCGGCAGGAATCAGACGCGGCTTGTTGCCCCGACAAAAAGATGGATTACCGCGGCAATGTTGCCAATGCCAAGGCAAAAGAGTTTTACCTCTCGCATGGCAGCACAGTGACCGAAGAAGCCTTTGAATTGCAAGCAAAACCGTATAAAACCGACCGTCTCACAGTGCTGATGACCACCAAGCACTGCATCAGGTATCAGTACAATGCCTGTCCGGTCAAGCAAAAGAAGCGGAATGAGTGGAAAGAACCGCTCTATCTGCGGGACAGCAGGCATACTTACAAATTGGAATTTGATTGCAAAAACTGTGTAATGAAATGTATTGCAGATGATTGAAAATACAGACAGATTGAAGAAAAAACTGAGCCGTTATTCCAAAGGCTACGCATTGGTGCGGGGTATCGTGGTTCATCGGGTGTTTTCCCTTTTCTACCGCAGGATTCAGGTTATCGGCAGTGAGAATGTGCCTCGCAAAGGGGCTGTCATCTTCACCCCCAACCACCAGAACTCACTGATGGACGCAATCTGTATCCTGTGCACGTACAACCGCCAGCCGGTCTTCGTTGCCCGTGCCGATATATTCAACAAGCCTTTTATCATCGCTATTTTAAACTTTCTTCGCATTCTGCCCATTTACAGGAAGCGGGATGGCGTCAATACGATTGACAACAATCAGGAAACATTCGATATTCTGCTCGAAGTGTTGCATCATCAACAGGCGGTAGGCATCATGCCCGAAGGGGTACACAACAAAATCAAGCGGTTGCGTATGTTGCAGAAGGGCGTCTTCCGCTTTGCCATGAAAGCGCAGGAACATTCAGGCAACCAACCCGACATTAAGGTTGTTCCCGTTGGATTGGAATATTCAGACACTCGCAAATTCCGCAGCAATGTGATTGTACGCTACGGCAGCCCCATTGAAATGTCCGATTACTACGATTTGTATGTTGAAAATGCCCCAAGAGCCTTCAAATTATTGCAGGATACACTGTCTGCCAAGATGAAAGAAGGGATGGTGAACATTGAGAACGAGGAATACTATCAGGAAATAGAATGCGCCCGCCGTTTTTTTGAAAAAGAAACCCTTCAACGGCTCGGATTGAAAAGCGATGGCGAAGGCAGATTATCTGCACAACAGCATATCGTTGCCGATTTGGAACATTTGGCTGCCGAAAGTCCTGAAAAGATGCGCATTTTATGTACCGACATCAAAGAATACGCTGATTTAACCGACAAATACCGGTTCCGCGACTGGGTGATTGCCCGTCAGCCCTATTCACTTGCCGGGTTATTGCTGCGCAGTCTGCTTGCATTGCTGTGCTTTCCCGTGTGGATAGCGGGCATGGCGTTCAACTACCTTCCCTATAAACTGTGCGCTTGGTCTTCCCGAAAGGTAAAAGACCCGCAGTTTGTGAGTTCGGTGCAATATGTCGCCGCCTTAGTGGCATTTCCGCTGTATCACCTCATTTTAGCAGTCCTTGCCTGCATTTTTGTCCCCTGCATCTGGGGAAAAATCAGCATCATCGTTTTACTGATACCTGCCGGTTTAGTGGCTTTCCGCTGGTATCTTTCCGTGAAAAAACTGATTGCCCGTTATCGCTTTTTCTTCGCCAAACGAGGAAAAAACAGCGATATTCTGAAAATGATAAGCCTTCGTAAAAGCATTTTAGAAAAAATGTTGTAAACCTCAATAAAATCATGTACGTTTGCAGCAAATATCAATTTATACCCAATGAATGCCAAAGAACTTTTTGAAAAAATTCAGGAAAAGCGCAGTTTCCTGTGTGTCGGTTTAGACAGCGAGTTTGCCAAAATTCCCGAATTTCTGAAACGGGAACAGCACCCTGTTTTTGAATTTAACAAGCGTATTATTGACGCTACGGCGCCTTATGCGGTGGCTTACAAGCCCAATATCGCCTTTTACGAAGCGTTTGGTGTGGCAGGCTGGGTGAACCTGCGGCTAACGGTTGACTATCTGAACGAGCATTATCCCGATATGTTCCTGATTGCCGACGCCAAACGCGGCGACATCGGCAATACGTCACGTATGTACGCCAAGGCTTTTTTCGACACCATCGGCTTCGACGCCGTTACCATTGCGCCTTACATGGGCGAGGATTCGGTAAAACCCTTTATCGGCTACAAGGACAAGTGGGCGATTATCCTTGCGCTGACGTCCAACACGGGCGCCATCAATTTCCAATATACGGAAGACAAATTCAGCGGATTGATGCTTTTTGAGAAAATCATCGCCCAATCCAAGAACTGGGGCACAAGCGACAATACCATGTACGTGGTTGGCGCCAACCGTGCCGATATGCTGACGGAAGTACGTAAATTGGTACCCGACCACTTTTTGTTAATCCCCGGCGTGGGCGCACAGGGCGGCAACCTGTCGGAAATAGCGCAGGTGGGCTTGAACAGCCAATGCGGATTGTTGGTGAATGCATCCCGTTCCATCATATTTGCCGACAATACGGAAGAATTTGCCACGATAGCAGCCGGCAAAGCGGAAGAAGTGCAGCAGGAAATGGCTTATTTGCTGACTGAAAAAGGTCTTATACAGTCCTAACCCGATGAAACCGACGAAAATTCATCCTTGGGCATGGGTGCCGACGCTGTATTTCGCGGAAGGGCTGCCTTACGTCATTGTGATGACCGTAGCCGTGGTAATGTACAAGAATCTGGGCATTTCAAACACCAAAATAGCCCTGTTTACAAGTCTTCTGAATTTTCCGTGGCTCATTAAACCCTTGTGGAGTCCCTTTGTGGATATTTTGAAAACCAAACGCTGGTGGATTCTCATCATGCAGTTCTTCATCGGCGCGGGATTGGCGGGTGTGGCTTTTGCCATTCCTGCGCCCTTCTTCTTTCAGGCTACGATGGCGGTTTTCACCCTGCTGGCATTCAGTTCCGCCACCCACGACATCGCCATTGACGGCTTCTATATGCTGGAATTGTCGCCTTTTCAGCAATCCTATTTCGTTGGCATTCGCACCACATTTTACCGCATTGCCATGATTACCGGACAGGGCGTGATGGTGATGCTTGCCGGACGGCTGGAAACTGTGACCGGAAGCGCCACCTACGCATGGACACTCGCATTTGGCGCGGCGGCAGCGATATTCTTGCTGTTGAGCCTCTACCATTCCTTCGTTTTGCCCAAGCAGGAAACAGTGCGCACCGTGCCGCAAAAGAGTTTCACAGACGTGCTCAGCGAGTTTGGCGCCACCTTTGTGTCTTTTTTTCAAAAGAAAGGCATAACAGCCGCTATCGTGTTCCTGCTGCTGTATCGCTTGGCAGAAGCGCAATTAGCAAAAATGGCAACACCGTTTATGCTGGATACGGTGGATAAGGGCGGTTTGGGATTGGGAACCGAGATGACAGGCTTTGTTTACGGTACGGTGGGCATTGTGGCGTTAGTGCTGGGAGGCATTGCCGGCGGTGTTGCCATATCCCTGAAAGGCTTGAAACGCTGGCTTGTGGCGATGATGCTCGCCATCAACCTGCCTGACGTCGTGTATGTGCTGCTGGCGTATTTCCAACCGGACAATCTTTGGTTGGTGAATGCTGCCGTAGCGGTGGAACAGTTCGGCTATGGCTTCGGGTTCACGGCTTACACGCTGTTTATGATTTACATTGCCCAAGGATGCTACAAAACGGCACACTATGCCATCTGCACTGCCTTCATGGCAGCAGGTATGATGCTACCCGGCATGGCGGCGGGCTGGTTGCAGGAACTGATGGGCTACCGCCTGTTTTTCATCTGGGTAATGATTTGCACCATTCCCGCATTTTTCGTGCTGCCTTATTTAAAGATTGACAAAAATTTCGGGATGAAAAAGTCTTG
>JAISKR010000230.1 GCA_031260845.1 Bacteroidales bacterium | reverse complement strand
TCCCAATCTCATTACTCTGTGTTACAATATATAACTACGTATAACAACTGTACAATAATAAAATTTATGGCACGGTTTTTGCTGTCTTGTGAAAAGCAAAAACCTTAATTTTTGAATTTCATAAAATGAATAATCCGGATTTGATACTTAAAAGCGTAAATGGCAAAGTAACGTTACAAACAAAGATTTTGTCCGCCATTGATGAGCAAATTGTGAAAGCACTCATCAATTTTCAGCATGATTACTTGCTGACGGGGAATGTGACGCTTCTGAAACCGATGATATTGAAGGATATCGCCACTATATCAAAATTCGACATTTCAACCGTATCTCGCGTGACAAATATCAATAATGTAAAAACGCATTTCGGCGTTTTACCTTTGAAATCCCTTTTTTCAGAGGGCATCATGACGAGAGAACACGGCAAAGTTTCCTCTTTCGTGGTAAAAAAAATCATGCAGGAATATTTAGAGAACGACGATACCCTTTCCGATATTCGCTTAACCGAGATATTGCAGCAACAGGGCTTTATGATAGCCCGCCGTACAGTTGCCAAATACAGGCATCTGTTGAATATTCCCGTTGCACGATTAAGACGGCGGGAAACCCTTCCAAAACAGTACTTTCATTAAAATTTGCGCTTTTTCCCTGTCAGGCGCTCAATATCCAACCGCAACACGCCTGTAATGTGAAATGACTTTTGGATATGTTCCTGCCACACGGGCGCTTGCTGCGGGCAATATTTCCGCACCAACAGTTCCATTGCTTCGGTTTTTTCCTTGTCGGAAATTTCCGTGACTACCCGCCCGAAGACCATCACGCTTTCGTAGGCTGTGGTGAAACGTTCGGGACAAACCTGTTCGCTGCTCACCACGCAGAAACTCACGCGGTTGTTGTGGCGAAGGTTTTTCAACTTAAAGCCGTCCTGAGCGCAGTGAAAATAAATACTGTCCCCTGCCGGCACATAATTGACAGGAATGCCATATCCGTATCCGTTGACGGCGCTCATAGCCAGAAAGCCGTAGTTGCCGTTGTGCAGTAATTCCTTGGCTTTGTCTGCATCAAGTTCGCGGTCGTGGCGGCGCATCGGCGGAAACACAGGCAGCGCTTTCCGCAAAATCTGGCAGTCGAACTCAATATTCCTGTAAGGTTTTTTCTCGCTTTTGAAATACCGATACCCGCGTTTCAGATAAAAATGCCATGCAGTGGCGCTCGTGGTGAGAAATATTTCCTGTTGCCCGTAGCGCAGGGCTTCCGCTTCCAAAGCGTCGATGATTGCCGAGCCGACGCCTTCGTTCTGATGGGCATGATGGGTGAAAAGCATATCTACGACGTTTCCCGAAGCGCTCAGACAGCCGAATCCGACAATCAAACCTTCTCGCTCGTCAAGCAAGGTGAAGCGTGTGGAAAAATAGTCGTCCCAAAAGACGGTGTCAGCAGGCGTTGAGGGCGCCCATGCCTCTACTTCCTCAGGCGAATAATAACTGCAACTGACCTTATGCACCGTTTGCGTGAAAAGGCTGATTAAAGGCTCAACGTCTGATGACTGGTATTTGCGAATCATATTTGCCTGTACATATTCGTATTGTTTACAAATTACATTACGCAAAGATAAGCATCTTTTCTGAAAAAACGTGTTTTTCTGAAAGTTTTTGAAGCCCGGCAGTCAAGAAAAAACCGTCAATGCAAATCTTTCGATTACATTGACGGTTGAGGTTTAGTTTTTTTGAGTGTCATCATTCAGATAATGATTGAATTTCAAGTAACCTACGAAACTTTCGTAGATCTACGAAAGTTTCGTAGGTTGTCTATCACCCTGCATTGAGCGCACTACCAGCCTTGTACCATTTTATTTGCAGGTCATTAAAGGTATGATTCGCCTTAAAGGTATCATCCGTGCCGTCCAAATGATGAAGGACGACCGTCAATGGCACGTTCGGCTGAAAGTCTTGAATATTCGCTATTGTAATGTAATCGTCTTCGCGAACCTTGTTGTAATCGTTCTTGTTGGCAAAGGTAAGCGCCAGCATCCCCTGTTTTTTCAGGTTTGTTTCGTGAATACGGGCGAAACTCTTTGCCAGAATTACCTTCACGTTCAAAAATCGCGGTTCCATGGCGGCGTGCTCGCGCGAAGAGCCTTCCCCGTAATTGTCTTCCGCCACCACGATGGACGAAATGCCCGCATTCTTGTATTGTCGCGCAACGGCAGAAACCGCTTCATACTTGCCGTTTAACCGGTTGTGTACCGAGTTGGTTTGTCCGGTGAAAGCGTTGACGGCGCCCATCAGCAAGTTGTCGGATATATTGTTCAAATGCCCGCGGAAGCGCAACCAGGGTCCAGCCATCGAAATGTGGTCGGTGGTGCATTTTCCGGAAGTTTTTATCAGCAGGTACATATCGGCAAGGTCGTTGGCGTTGGCGGGCGGGAAGGCTTCCAATCGTTGCAGGCGTTTGGAAGCGGGGTCAATGCGTATTCCCACGTTTTTATTGCCCGAAGATGCTATATAGCCATTGTCTTCCACTGCAAAGCCTTGCGGCGGGAAATCGCTGCCTTGCGGTTCCCTGAGTTTCACTTGGCGACCGTCCTGTGTTTTCAAGGCGTCTTTCAACGGATTGAAACAGAGGTCACCTGCGATGGTAAGCGCCATGGTCAGTTCGGGCGAAGCGACGAAAGCAAAGGTGTTGGGATTGCCATCGGCGCGTTTGGCAAAATTGCGGTTGAACGAGGTAACGATGGCGTTTTTGCGGAGAGTGTCGTCCGTATGGCGTGTCCATTGCCCTATGCAAGGGCCGCAGGCATTGGTCATCACCACACCTCCTATCCTCTCAAAATCGTTTATCAGTCCATCTCTCTCTGCCGTAAAACGGACTTGTTCAGAGCCTGGATTAATAATTAACTGCGCCGCTATCGGGAGTTTCTCTTCTAATGCCTGCCGAGCAATAGAAGCCGCACGACTCAAATCCTGGTAGGAAGAGTTGGTACAGGAGCCTATCAAGCCTACCTCCATCTTCTGAGGATAATCATTAGCCATTACCTTAGCTGCAAACTCAGAGATGGGAGTAGCTGCGTCGGGCGTAAAAGGCCCATTAAGGTAGGGCTCTAAGGCAGAGAGGTTTATCTCTATCACTTGGTCGTAATAAAGAGTCGGATTCATCGCTATTTCTGGATCTGCCTGAAGATAAGGAGCATTCTGTTTAGCCCACACGCCTACTTCTGGGCGATCGGTAGCAATTAAGTAAGCAGACATAGTCTCGTCGAAAGGAAAAATCGAAGTGGTCGCTCCCACTTCAGCACCCATATTGCAGATAGTGGCTTTCCCAGTTGCCGAAATAGTGGCGGTTCCAT
>JAISKR010000224.1 GCA_031260845.1 Bacteroidales bacterium | reverse complement strand
ATTGTTATAGATAGTTATAAGTTGTGATTCAATGGTGATTCGATTGTGATACATTGTGATTGTCAAGTTTCAACTGTCAATTTAAGAGCGTTAGAAAAGCCTTTAAATATATTTTTGTTTTTATTGTAAATATATTTTTGTACATTTGCCTATCAAAAAAATATTCATCTTATAATTCATTTTATTATGTCACAAAGCATTAAAGGTACACAAACAGAAAAGAATCTGTTGACTTCATTTGCAGGCGAATCGCAGGCGAGAATGCGTTATACCTATTTTGCCAGTCGGGCGAAAAAAGAAGGGTATGAACAGGTTTCGGACATTTTCACCGAAACGGCTAATCAGGAAAAGGAACACGCAGAACGTATGTTCAAGTATTTGGAAGGCGGAAGTGTTGAAATAACAGCCAGTTATCCTGCCGGCGAGATAAAAACGACGCTCGAAAACCTGAAAGCGGCGGCAGCCGGTGAAAACGAGGAATGGACGACCGATTATCCTCATTTTGCCGACGTAGCCCAACAGGAAGGTTTCCCTGCCATTGCAGCCATGTACCGCAACATCTCTATCGCCGAAAAAGGGCACGAAGAACGCTATCTGGCATTGGCAGCCCTGATAGAAACAGGCAAAACCTTTGAAGCCGACGAAGAAATCGAGTGGCAGTGCCGCAACTGCGGATTCATCATCAAATCAAAGACAGCGCCTGAGCAATGTCCCGCTTGTGTGCATCCTCAGGCATATTTTGAAAGAAGAAGAAAAAACTGGTAATGTACAGGAAAGGCAACTCTTCATACGTAATTATTCCCTACGGTCATGAAACAATTCGTAATTGAATTTGCGTTAGCCGTAATTTTTAATTCGTAATTCGTAATTGAATTTAGCATGAGAGTAGTCATTCAGCGGGTATCGGAAGCGTCGGTCAGCATTGCGGGGAAGCCTGTTTCGCATATCGGGCAGGGCTTAGTAGTGCTGGCGGGCTTTGCTGTTGCCGACACGCAGGCAACGATTGATTGGCTGTGCGCCAAAATCGTCAATATGCGCATCTTTTCCGACAGGGAAGGGAAAATGAACCTGTCCGTGCAGGATATTCAAGGCGAACTGATGGTGGTGAGCCAGTTTACCCTGTATGCGGCAACCCGCAAGGGCAACCGCCCCTCGTTCATCCATGCGGCGCCGCCCGAAATCAGTGTGCCCTTGTACGAATCCTTTGTCAGAAAAATGGAAGAAACCTGCGGACGTCCGGTAGCCACCGGCGTTTTTGGCGCCGATATGCAGGTGATGCTTGTCAATGACGGTCCGGTCACCATTGTGATGGATACCGAAGATGAAAAATAAGATGGATGAATAAATTATTTTTTGTACTTTTGTGAAATTTTTAATCGGTGAAAAAAGGATTATTTATTTTTGTCATATCTATCTCGTATGCGCTGTCGTTTGCCTGCAACAGGCAACAGCCCCCCGTTGCTGCAAAAGCAGACGCGCAGGATGCTGATTCCCTGAAATTGACAAGCATTGAGTACATCGTTACCGAGCATGATTTCGGTAAAATAAAAGAAGGCGAAAAGGTGTCCTATCGGTTTGAGTTTAAAAACACCGGCGAAAATAATTTGATTGTAAAGGAAGTGCGGACATACTGCGGCTGCACGGCGTCCCAATATTCCAAAAAGCCTGTGATTCCGGGGGCAAAAGGTTTTGTCGAAATTACATTCGACAGCGACCAACGTCCGGGGAAGCAGGAAAAACATTTCGCCATAGCCACCAATACCTTGCAGGAATACAGTGTCCTGACCTTTTCATGTGAAGTAGAACCTAAATAAATTAATATAAATTTTTATGACATCATTGTATATTTTATTGCAAGAACCGGCGCCCGGCGGAATGAATTCTCTCGGCTCTTTTCTGCCGCTGTTGCTGATTATCGTCGTGTTTTATTTCTTCATGATTCGTCCGCAGATGAAGAAGCAGAAAGAGTTGAAAAACTACCGCAACGCCCTTCAAAAAGGGGATAAGGTAGTTACTACCGGCGGCATCTACGGCAAACTTACCGGCATAAGCGAAAACACCGTAGAAGTGGAAATTGCCAACGGCATCACCATCAAAATAGACAAATACGCTATCTTGAAGGATTCTTCCGATTTAGCCAACCAGAAGTAGTCGGCTGCTTCGGGAAAATCCGGTCATCATGCACAAGGCGGTTCTTCGTTTGTTGAAGATAGCGGTTTTTTCCCTTCTTCTTGCGGGGAATGGTTCTTTGTATGCCTACCGTATTGAGGCGTCGCTGGATGCTGCGCCCGCGGGCACTTCCGTTTTTCTGACAGGATACTACGGCGACCGTGTGCTGGTGATTGATTCCACCCGCTTCGACACGTTTGGAAATGCTGTATTTTCGGGCGCCTCGCTTCCGCAAGGTATTTACACACTGTTTGTTCCGGGCTGTTTTCGCTATGAGTTTCTGTTGGCGGATGAACAGACTGTCGGCATCAACCGCAAAGGCGTGTCGGGAAATGCGCAAACCGAAGCCTTTGCAGCATTTATGTCCGCAGATTTGGACAAAACACAGGCAGAAGCCCGGCGCGAATTGCTGATAAAGCAACATTCAGGCAGTTTTCTCGCATCCTATCTGTCAGCCATGCAGCCGATTCAGACGCCCGACGACTTATTGTCCGACGAACCGGCGCAAATGCTGAGCCGTTACCGCTATATGCGCCGGCATTTTTTTGACCGGTTTGATTTGTCAGACGCCGGACTGCTGCACACCCCGCTGTATGCGGAAACCATCCGATATTATTTCTCTAATTTTCTGACACAGCAAACGGATACCTTGATTGCCGCTGCCTACAATCTGCTGCAAAAAGCGTCAGGCAATTCCGAAACTTTTTTCTTTGTGATGGATTTTTTGGTGGATTACAGTTTACGGAATGACGTCGAAAATATTGAACGTCTGCACCGTTTCCTGCAACCCAACCGCTGTATGCTAAGCGAAAAAGCACTGCAACTGCTGCCCGAAAAGTCGCGGAAAATGGGGTTTATCCTGCCTGATATTTTTCCCCACATACCTTATCAATCGTTTAATTTACCGCAAGTTAACACGAAATTTTGCATTTTTTATTTTTGGGATGGCGCCTGTCCGCGCTGCTTGTCCGATGCAGCCTCGTGGCAAAAGTTGATGAATAAACACCGCGCCAAATCGTGCACCGGAATAGCAGTCAATGTGCAAACACCGCGCCCCGCAACCATAACCTTGGATAACGCCGACCTGAGCATCCACGCATCCGGTTTTTCCGCGTATGAGCGTATGTTCCTGACCAACGCTTATGCGAAAATCGTACTTACCGCCTCAGACGGGGAAGTGCTCGGCATTTTCGGCTCATTGCAGGCATTAGATACCTTTCTGAAACAAATACAATTGTGATACAATAGTGATTCAGTTGTTATACATTGTTATACATTGTTATACATTGTTATACATTGTTATACATTGTTATACATTGTTATACATTGTTATACATTGTTATACATTGTTATACAGT
>JAISKR010000104.1 GCA_031260845.1 Bacteroidales bacterium | reverse complement strand
TTCAGCCATTTTTTCCCTGTTTTTGTCTGCCAATCTGACGGCTCAAAATCCGATTGACGAATATTTGAAAAAATATCCTTCGCGGGAAGGCGTAACCAGCGTGTCGGTGTCCAAAGAAATGTTGGAGTCAATGTACGCACAATCGTCGATTATTTCACCCGACGGAATATTGATAAGCGCGTACGACGGAAAAATATCTTCCACTTCATCTTCCAATGTTCCGGAAATGTACAGCAGTATTACCATAGCGACCACGGAAATCAGCAGTGTTGCGGCACAGTTCAAAGAACTGATTTCAAAACAAAAATATGAGTCATACATGGAAATGAACAAAAATGGCACGCCCACGTTAGGGTATTATCTGAAAAAGAATAAACAAAGTAATGAATTTGTTATCCTTAAACAGGATAAAGACCATTTTTCTGCCATTTATCTCAAAGGCGAAATTGAAATCAAGCAGGTAGATAATTATCTGCGGAATATTCGTTCTCATTTGGGGCGCATGAGAATGGGAATGAATAGTGATGTGGAAAGTATAATGAACGTTGCCGTATCCGGCATAAGCCAAATCGACATAGAAGCGATTGCCAATGATGCAATACGCCAAAAATCAGTACAAATACAAGAATTACAACAAATACAAGCATTACAAAACGTATTACGCGAAAATTTTAAAAATCAGAATGAGTCAATAAATATAGAGATTCTTGATTTGCAAGACCAGAACGATGAATTGCAAAACCTAAACGAAGAATTACAAAATATGGAAGAAGAAAACGTAAATATCTAACGTTTTACCCGCATTAAGAGATACCTACGAAAGTTTCGTAGAGCTACGATAACTTCGTAGAGCTACGAAACTTTCGTAGGTTGATATGAATTTCCGAAAACAATTCTCATTGATGTTCATAAAAAAGGATTTTTTGTTTGTGCAAAAATCGTATATTTGCACAAACAAAAAAATCAAAAAATCATGAGGAATTTATTATGGATAGGCTGTTTGCTGCTGTCTTTGGGTGTTTTTGCACAGGACAAACCGCTCACTATCGAGAAAATTTTTTCCGGCGGGGTGCTGCAAACCAAGGGCGTTCAAATGATGAAATGGATGCGGGACGGCAACAGTTACAGCCTGACAGAGTACAACAAAGAGCAACAGGCAAACGAAATCGTAAAGTACGACGCTGCCGACAATCAGCGAACGGTATTAGTGCCGGCAGCATGGTTGGATAAAGTGCGAATACAGGACTATACTTGGAGCAACGATTCGCGGAAAATGCTGTTGTTTTGCAATGCGCAACGGGTGTGGCGCTACCCGACACGCGGCGATTATCAGGTGTTGGACATGACTACCGGCAAACGGCGCCCGTTGGGAGCAACTTTGCCCGCCGCATCGCTGATGTTCGCCAAATTCTCGCCCGACGGCAACAAGGTGGCATTCGTGAGCCGCAACAATATTTATGTGGAAGAACTTGTTACACAAAAAATAACGCAACTGACCTTCGACGGCAGCGATGAAATCATCAACGGCACGTTCGACTGGATGTACGAGGAAGAATTTGACTGCCGCGACGGCTTCCGATGGAGCGGCGACGGGAAAAGCATTGCCTACTGGCAATCGGACACCAAGGGAACGGGCGTGTTTTACATGATTAACAATACGGATTCCCTTTATTCGCGCCCCATCCCCCTGCCCTACCCCAAGGTGGGCACAACGCTGTCGGCGGTGAAGGTGGGTATTGTGCCCGTGTCCGGCGGACAGACGCAATGGATTGACATTCCGGGCAATCCGCGCGACAACTATCTGCCGCGAATGGACTATATCCCCCAAAGCAACGATTTGACGGTGCATCAGTTCAACCGGCTGCAAAACTGCAACACCGTGTGGTTGGTGCACGACGGACAGCCAACCGTACTCTTGACCGAAACCGACGAGGCTTGGGTGGACGCCAACGACCGAAACCAATGGATAGACGGCAACAGCGCTTTCACTTGGATGAGCGAGCGCGACGGATGGCGGCATTTGTACCGCGTCAGCCGCGACGGGAAGAGCATCCGCTGCCTGACGCCCGGCAATTTCGACGTGATAAGCGTTACGGGCACAGACGTTGAAAAAGGCTTTTTCTATTTCATTGCCACGGAGGAAAATTTTACGCAACGCTATCTGTACCGCGCAACGCTCAACGGAAAGGGAAAGGTGCAAAAGATTAGCCCCGCAGAACAGAAGGGACAACATAACTACAACTTCTCGCCTACCGGAAAATGGGCTTTACACAGTTTTCACAACGCGCTTACGCCGCCGGTGTACAGCATGGTGCAGTTCCCATCCGGCAAAACGGCACGAATATTGGAAGACAACGCCGAAACGAAAAAGAAGTTTGACGGGTTGCATCTTCCCGTAAAGGAATTTATCAAGGCGGACATTGGACATATCGTATTGGATGCGTGGATGATAAAGCCGAAAGATTTTGACCCTGCCAAGAAATATCCGGTGATTGTGGATATATATGGCGAGCCTGCCGGCTCAACGGTGCAGGACAGTTGGGGAGGCGGCGACCTCTGGCATCAGTATCTGGCGCAGGAAGGCTATATTGTGATGAGCATCGACAACAGAGGTACCAATGTGCCGCGCGGTCGCCAGTGGCGCAAGTGCATCTACAAGAACATAGGCACGGTCAACACTGACGAACAGGCTGCCGCTATGCGCAAACTGCTGTCGGAATACCCGTTTATGGATGCTGCACGGGTGGGAATTACCGGATGGAGCGGCGGTGGCGGTTTGACGCTGAATTGTATGTTTCGCTATCCCGATATTTACAAAACGGGAATTGCCGTGGCTTTCATTTCGCGTTTAGACCTGTACGACGCTGCCTATCAGGAACGTTACATGGGTTTGCCCGAAGGGAAAGACGACGCCTATCAAAAGGGTTCGCCGCTCAATTATGCCGGCAATCTGCAAGGCAATCTGCTGATAGTCCACGGCACCGGCGATGACAACGTGCATTATCAGAATTGCGAAATGTTGATGAATGAGTTAATACGCCACAAAAAAATGTTTTCCATGTTGGCGTACCCGATGCGCAGCCACGGCATTTACGAAGGTGAAAACACCTCGCTGCACCTGCGTTTGTCCATGGAAAAGTTTTGGAAAGAAAAACTCTAAATTAGGATTGAGCGTAACATTTTTTCAATAATGTAATTAATTTTGCACAAAATTTTAGATTGTTGAATTTACTGATTCTCATATTTATTGTCGTTTTATTGCTGGCTGTTCCGTTTGTCCCCAACCGGATGAAGGGATATGCCGCCTTGTTTGCCACGCTGTGCGTGACGGTTGTGTCGTCATTGGCGGCGGTGAGCGCGTTGTCGGGCAATACGACGGACATTACCATTGCCGGCAACTTCATTTGGGGCAATGTGTCTTTTGTCGTTGACCCGCTGTCGGCTTGGTTCATCCTCATCATCAACCTGATTGTCGTGCCCGGCACGTGGTATTCGTTGGGATACCTTCGCGGGCACGCACCATCAGCCAATTTCGGATTGCACAACGTCATGTTGGTTTGGGTGCACGTGGCATTGTGCCTTGTGTGCATGGTACAAAACGGACTGGCATTCATCTTTGTGTGGGAAATCATGTCGTTATCATCCTTTTTATTGGTGATTTTCGAAAACAGACAGCGGGACGTCGTTCGTGCAGGGATAAACTATATGATACAGATGCACATTTCCGTTATTTGCCTGCTGATAGCCTTCCTGATAGTGTATCAAAGCGAGGGTACTTTTGATTTTGCAGGCATTGCTTCGTATTTTTCCACGCACAACCCGCTGCCCGTATTCCTGTTGTTTTTTGTGGGATTCGGCTTCAAAGCGGGCATTGTTCCCTTGCATACGTGGCTTCCGCACGCTCACCCTGCCGCACCTTCGCACGTGTCGGGCATCATGTCGGGCGTAATCGTGAAAATGGGCATTTACGGTATTTTTCGCATCATCAGTTTTCTGCAATCCGACTTTTTGCTGATAGGTAACATTGTACTCATCACCGGAATGGTAACAGGCATTTATGGCATCCTTCATGCCTCGGTGCAAAAGGACATTAAACGGCTGTTGGCGTACTGCACCATCGAAAACGTGGGGCTTATCGTGATGGGCATAGGGCTTGGACTTGTGGGACAACACGCCGACAACAGTTTCCTGATGCTGGCAGGCTACGGAAGCGCACTGTTTCATGTGTTGAATCATGCCTTGTCCAAATTACTGCTATTTATGGGTGCCGGAGCAGTATATCACAACCTTCACACCCGCGATATGGACAAGATGGGCGGTTTGTTCAAAGTTATGCCCCGCACGGCAACGCTTTTTCTGATTGGATGCCTTGCTATTGCCGGACTACCGCCGCTCAACGGTTTTCTTTCCGAGTTTGTCCTGTTTTTCGGCTTTATGAAAGGCATTTTAGCGTCGAGCACCACCGAAAGCATTATTATAGTGATGGGTGTGATGGCGATAGCCCTCATTGGCGGGCTGTCCGTGTTGACGTTCACCAAATCATTCGGCGTCATGTTTCTCGGCGCCGCCCGAACCTCTCACCCACCCGACCTTGGCGAGCCATCTGCCACCCGCCGCCCACAGTACCTGATAGTGGCGCTGATGCTCATCGTTACTCTGACGCCCTTTGCCTCTTTCGGCTTGGTTTCAGACATTGTCAGCGCTGTTTTTTACATTCCCCATCACTCGCCGGAGATGGCTAACCTGAGCATTCTGTTACAAAAAGTAAGTTTGGTGATGATAATGTTTGTAGCCATAGTGATAACGCTTCTGATACTGCGCAAGATAGCCACTCGCCGCCTGCCCGAAAGGAAAAGCGACACGTGGGGTTGCGGAAGCACCTATCCCGCCGTACGCGCACAATATACGGGAGGCTCGTTTACCAAACCGGTAGGCAAACTGTTCGGAGGGTTGCTGCCGTTTCGCAAGAAATTCCGCCGCATTGCCGACAACGACGTCTTTCCAAAGAGCGCCCGTTATGCCTATTCGTATGGCGACTGTGTGGAAACCTTTATTTTCACGCCCATCGGCAAACTATTCAAACGTTTTTCGGCAGTATCGCTGCACATACAGGACGGACGCCTGCAATGGTACATTCTATACGGCTTGCTGTTCATCATCGCCATCATTCTGCTGACATGGCTGAATGTGATATAGCCACCTACGAAGTTTTCGTAGATCTACGAATGTTTCGTAGGTTCGTGTGCAATAAACGCAAAAACCGCAAATAGTCCAATTTTTACCTGCTTTTATCCATTTTTTGCATCTGCGAGAAAGGTAATTTTGCAG
>JAISKR010000092.1 GCA_031260845.1 Bacteroidales bacterium | reverse complement strand
GCCGACCAATACATTAAGCCGATTGTAAAATTGGAAATAAGCGGACGGTCAATGAATGAGCCTGTTAGAAAAATTGCCCTGCAATCATTTTTAGATGAAGCATTTCCTAATACACCTTTTGCCGAAAATCCTTTTGAGTTAAACGCAGTTGTGCCGGAACGCACCTTTTGGGAAAAGATTTGCCTGTTGCATGAAGAATTTGCCAAACCACAAGAATTGATACGGACAGAACGAATGAGTCGTCATTTGTATGATTTAGAAAGGATAATGAATACTGATATTTTCGAAAAGGCATTGACAAATAAGGGATTATACAATTCTATCGTAGAACACCGCCGCGTTTTTGTCGGTTTAAAAGGTTTTGATTATTCAACGCTTGCCACGAAAACAATCAACATTATTCCGCCGGAAAGCGTATTTGCTCAGTGGCAACAGGATTACGAAATAATGCAACGAACAATGATTTATGGCGATTCATTGTCATTCAATAAATTGATTGACAAGATAAAGCGACTTAACGAGCAAATAAATCAGATTGTCTGGTAAAATTTGTGATGATGGACTGACGGCGAAGCTCTCACCGAAGGTAATTGGCAATGAAAATCTGTGTAAATTATGTATTTGCCAAGATAAAATAGGTTAGATACTATTTGCTACAAACATGCTCTGATTCGTGCCCCACCAACGGCAGCAATGTAATCCGTTTGTCCTTTCATTCTTTCCACCTATTATCCATTTTTTTGCATTTTTGTAGTACAATGTACCAAAAAATCATTACCTTTGCCTTTCTTTATTTTATAATGTATGGTCATGAAAAGTTCGTTAAAATTGTGTGTTGTTTTCTGCTTGTTAGGCTTGTTTGCCTGTTCTTCATCGGCTAAAAAGCCTGACGGGAAAACGGTTAAAATCGCCATCAGCACCAGCATGGGCGATATTGAGGTAGAGTTGTACGACCAAACGCCGAAACATCGCGATAATTTCGTAAATTTGGTGAAGGACGGTTATTTCGACGGTCTTCTGTTTCACCGTGTCATCAAAGAGTTTATGATTCAGGCGGGCGACCCCGATTCAAAGAATGCCCAACCGGGCGCACATTTGGGCGTCGGTGGTCCCGGCTATACCGTTCCGGCTGAATTTGTGCCCGAACTGATACACCGGCGCGGCGCATTGTCCGCTGCACGGCAGGGCGACAATATGAATCCCGAAAAAGCCTCGTCAGGCTCGCAGTTTTACATTGTGCAGGGAAAAATTTTCACCGATGACGAGTTAAACCAGATTGAAAGTCAGGTAACGATGGGCAAGGCGCAGCCCTTGTTCATGCAGTATATCCGCGAAGAGAGCGAAGCCGCCAAAGCCGCAGGACAAACCGTTGACCAGCAGGCGATACAGGAAAAAGCCAAAGTTCGTGCCATGGAATGGGTGCAGAACAACCCTTACAAAATGCCGGAAGAGCGTCGTGCGGTTTACAAGACCGAGGGCGGAACACCGCATTTGGACGACGCCTACACCGTGTTCGGGCAAGTGACCAAAGGCTTGGATATAGTGGAAAAAATATCTCTCGTGCCGACCGACGCAGCCGCCAGACCTGCCGAGGACGTGAGAATCATCAAAATGAAAATTAAATAAATCAAAGAACTTTAAATAAATTTTGTCATGAAAAAATTTTTGAAAATCTTTTTTATCACGATAGCAGTGATTTTCGTGATATTGCTGACTGCCCCTTTCCTGTTTAAGGGGAAAATAATGGAAATAGCCAAAACAGAGTTGAACAAAATGCTGACGGCAAAGGTGGATTTTTCCGACCTGAAACTGTCGTTTATTCGCAATTTCCCCAATGCCTACATTGCTTTGGAAGATTTGCAGGTGGTAGGAACAGGCGCTTTTGAAGGCGACACATTAGTGGCTTTCAAGAAGTTCAGCATCACGGTGGACATCAAGAGCGTCATCAGTATGGAAAACATCAGCGTGAAGTCCATTCTGCTTGACCAAGCGCATTTGTACGCCCATATAGCCGACGACGGCACGGTAAACTGGGACATCATGCAGCCGAGCGACGCGCCCGCCGAGGAAGAAACGACAGAGAGCAGCGGCGATACCAACATTAAGGTGTCACTCAGCAAGTTTGAGATACGCGACGCCTACATTACCTACCGCGACGATTCGAGCAAGATGGTTGCCACGGTAAAAGACTTGGATTTCCTGCTGAAAGGCGATATGTCGTTAGACAATGCCGATTTATCCTTGCAGTTGGACGTTGCCGCGCTTGATTTCCTGATGGATGGCGTTAAATTGTTGCGGAATGCGCGTATCGGCTTTACTTCCGAAATTGGCGCCGACCTGAAAAATATGGGTTTTACGTTGAAAGACAATCAATTCAACCTCAATGATATAATACTGAAATTTGCAGGCTCGGTCAATATGCCCGGCGACGACATTGTTACCGACATTACGTTTGCCACCGGAAAAACGAGTTTCAAGAGCCTGCTGTCGCTCATTCCCGCCATTTACATGACGGATTTTGCGAACATACAGACGACGGGCGAACTAACGCTTGACGGCTATGTGAAAGGCACATACAACGACAAGCAGATGCCTTCCGCAAGCGTCAATCTGGCGGTGGACAACGCCATGTTCAAATATCCCGACCTGCCCAAATCGGTGGACAAGATTGCCATTGCCCTCAAAGCCTTTTACGATGGCGCGGTGTTTGACCGTACCACATTAGACGTGGACAAATTCCATTTCGAGATGGCTGGCAATCCGTTTGACCTTGGGTTGCACGTCAAAACGCCCGAAAGCGATATGCAGATTGCCGGCGATTTCAAGGGAAAGATTGATTTCAATTCGCTGACAGACATTGTACCGCTGGAAAATACGACTTTGAGCGGCTTGCTTACCTGCGATTTGTCGCTTGCCGGACGTATGTCCACCCTCGAAAAAGAGCAGTACGAGGACTTTCAGGCTGCCGGAACGCTGCAACTGACAGGTTTCGACTTCGTTAGTCCCGACTTCCCGCAAGGTGTGAAAATTACCAAAACTCAACTTGATTTCACGCCAAAAGTCGTTCATTTAGTTGGTTTTGACGCTGTTATCGGGCGTACAGACCTGTCGCTGAAAGGCTCGCTGGAAAATTTCATTCCCTATGTGTTCACAGATGCAACGGTGCGCGGCAATTTGTCGCTGGTTTCCAACACCATAGACCTCAACGAGTTCCTGTCGGGAAGCGATGAAACTGCGCCTGTCGAAGCCGATACAACGGCGTTGTCGGTCATCGAAGTGCCTAAAAACATTGATTTCGGCGTGAATGCCAAAATCAGCAATATCTTTTTCGACAAACTGAGCATCACTGATTTAGCCGGCAACTTGAAAGTGAAAGACGGCAAAGTGACGATGGACAAATTGGGCATGAATATGCTGGACGGCAGCCTGTTGCTTAGCGGCGAGTACAACACGCAAGACGTCAAAAAACCGGCAGTCGATTTCCAAATGAACATTTCGCGTTTCGACATTACTTCCGCGCTCAGTTCGTTAACGATGCTCGAAACAATGTTCGACAATCCACAGGATTACGTGGGGAAAGTTTCGGCAAACCTTACGCTCAATTCGCTGTTGGACAATCAAATGAGTCCCGTTCTCAATACAGTGCTTTCAAAGGGACAGTTGCAGACGCATCAGATTGAAATCAGAAATTCCAAACTTTTCGGCACGATGGCTGATTTGTTGAAAAACGAGAAATGGCGCACCGTTAGCCCCGGCGACCTGAATATCAAGTTCGAGATAAAAGACGGACAGTTGGTAATGGTGGAACCGGTACAATTCAATGTAAATCAGGCAAAAGTGGTGCTGACCGGCGGACAGGGTTTGGATATGTCGATGCACTACGATATAAACGCATCGGTGGCTGCGTCTGCCATAGGCGCTACCGACCTTCTCAATTCCATTCCGGGCGGCGCATCCATCAAGGAACTGACGCTAACCGGCTTGATTCGCGGCACTGTTAGCAAGCCCGACGTGAAATTGAGCCTCGGCAATACGCTGAACACCATTACCGAAGCAGTGAAAGAGCAGGTAAAAGAAGCGGTGACGCAAAAAGTGGAAGAGGTGAAAGAGAAAGTGAAGGAAAATGTGACGGAACAGGTGGACAAAATCATGGCTGACGCCACTAAGCAGGTAGAGGCTATCCGCAGTTCGGGGAAACAGTTGGCTGAAACCGCCCGCAAGGAAGCGAATGCCGCTGCCGACAAGTTAGAGAAAGAGGCGTCGTCTAAAAATGCCATTCAGAAAGCGGCAGCCAAGGCAGCAGCCGACAAACTTCGCAAGGAAGGCGAGTCAAAAGCAAAGCAATTGGAACAGGAAACGGATAAACAGGCAAATAACGTGCTGAGCACGGCTCAAAAGCAGGCAGACGACTTGAAGAACAAATAAAAGATATGCGATATTCCTTTTTGCTGAAAAATTTTGTCAACAGCATTGAAAAAGACGCCAGTGCTGCGTTCAATCTGAATTTGTCCAAGCCCTTGCAGGTGTCCATTCAGCCGAATGAGCGCTGCAATGCCCGTTGCCTGATGTGCGATTGCTGGAAAGAAACCACAGATTATATCCATTCCGATGAAATCATCAAGGTTCTGGCAGAATTGAAAAAATGGATTGGCAATAATTTCTTCGTTCAGATTGCAGGCGGCGAACCGCTTATCTACAAAGGAATTTACGATATTTTCGCTTTTTGCGCCGAAAACGGCATCATCTGCAAAATCAGTACCAACGGAATAGCCTTTACACCCAATGTTTGCGACAAAATTATCCAATCGGGACTGTCGTACCTGAGCGTATCGCTGGACAGCCATCTTTCCGAAATACACGACAAGTTCAGAGGCGTGCCCGGCACATTGGAACGCGCTGTCAACGGAATCAAGTACCTTGCGGAACACACCCGCATGACTTTGGGCGTTTCATCGGTCATCATGAAGGAAAATATCAGCACACTGCCCCAATCGGTGGACTATTTCCTGAGCCTGCCCATCAATCGCCTGCTGATGCAGCCCATCCGCGTGTGGACGGAAAAATTGCCGATAGAGAGATGGAACGAGTACGAATATTGGATAAATGACCGGCAGGCGCTGGCAACTTTTACGCAACATCTGCTGGAATGCAGGAAAACCGACAAGCGGATTCTCAATACGGTGCAGGACATTACGGAATGGCAGGAATATTTTCTCAATCCCGTTGCATTAGCCAACAGGGATTTGAAAAAATGTCGCATCGGATATGACCGCTTGGGCATTGACTACAAGGGAAACGTCAATCTGGGTTGCGGGAAATACGGTTTTGTCGGCAATATCAAGGACGAATCCATCAGGAATATCTGGGATTCGCCAAAATCGCGACAAACCCGCAGGAAGATGCTGCAATGCACCAATCTGTGTACCAGCAACTGCTACAAGGATTTAACGCTTCCGCAAAAAGCGTCCAAAGCCTTGGTTTTTGTCAAATCGGGACTTTTCGACTCGAAAAAGAAGGTTAGTTAGAGTAATTGTCCACTGTTAATTCTCAATTATCCTCATTCCCTCGCTCACTTTGTGGTAGCCGTCTGTGATGAGCAGGTCGCCTTCCTGCAAGCCATCGTTGATGACCACGCCGCCCGAGGTGAGGTCGCCTGTTTGCACGAATTGCTGTCTGGCAGCGGAACCGGCGGCTAACC
>JAISKR010000029.1 GCA_031260845.1 Bacteroidales bacterium | reverse complement strand
ATTGAAGAAATATGCGCAATCAAAGCGGTGCGGGCAGGGCTGCCTTTGGTGCTGATGCTTCCCGAAAGGAATGAATATTACGAACAACTGATGACCAAAGCCCGCATCAACAAAGCAATCGACCTGCCGGTTGACGCCAAAACTTTGTACGAGGCACTGAAAAACATTGAATAAACGGATGAAAGAATGAAAGGATAAAAGAACAAAAGGCGCAAGCCTGTAATTCGTAATTGTTACTTCTCTACCAGCAATAATTCGGCTGCGTAATGGTTTCCAAAGTATTCCACCCAGCCGCACAGGCATTGCCGCACTGTGTCGTCCATCACGTCCGACACTTTGAGGTACAGGTCGGCGACGTTCATCTGCTCGCTGATGAAGCAGGCGGTTTCGCCGAAAATCTTGTTGCGGATGGCTATCTCGCCCGTCATAATGTTCGGAAGGGTGTAAACAAATTCCGAAGGACTGGGGAAAAACTTGTCCTTGTCTTGGATGGTTTGCCGGTAGATGGCGTCAATGTCCAATGAAGCGCTTCGGTTGAACAGGATGACGGCAATGTCCTGATGCGGTACATCCCTGTCAATCCACCCGTCCAACAATACTTCCGACGCCAAAAAAGCCAATTTCGACAGATTGTCCATCTTGAAAAATTTTCGGTAATCCAACCGCAATTCCCTGTACACCGCAGCCAAAAACGCAGGTGGATTGGGTTCCTGCGGCGCTTCAAACACCTTATTGCCGTTTTTGTAAACGCACCCGTTGCGAATGCTGCACTGTGATAATATGTTCAGTTGAGCGCTCATGCTTTTTTGAATAATAAGGCGGCATTGCAACCGCCAAATCCCGACAATATCTTGATAAAATACGATTTTTCGGTAGGCAAAATGGCACATGTCACCGCAAGGGGGCAGGTAGTGCCCGATTGCTCGAATCCCTGTGTCGGCAGGATGACGCCCTCTTGCAATGCCCTTGCGGAAATGATGCTTTCCAAGACGCCCGCCGCCCCGAGCGTATGTCCGAAACAGGCTTTCAATCCGTTCACCGGAACAGCATCCAAGCCGGCGCGGTGCAGTGCGATGGATTCCATCTCGTCGTTGTAGGGCGTCGCGGTGCCGTGTGCGTTGACAAAGGCAATGTCGGCGCTGTCTCTTCCGCGCATAATGCGGCTCAATGCCAGATACAAGCCTTCGCCCGTGCGCGACGGACCGGAAATATGATTGGCGTCGTTGCGTACAGCGCCGTCTTCGAGAAGAATGTCGCCTTTCGTGGCTTCCTGTCTGCGTTGCAACACGATGGTGGCAGCCGCTTCACCCAGATTCAACCCGTCGCGAGCAGCGTCAAAAGGTTTGCATATTTTTCCCGACAAGGCTTTGAACGATTGGAACCCGGACACGATGAACTTCGACAGCCGGTCTGCGCCCGTCACCACCGCGCAGTCGTACCGTCCCGACAGGATTTCCCGCCGGGCTGTCAGCAAGGCATAAGCGCCGGAAATGCAGGCGTTGGATACCACCACCGGCGTGTTCGCATTGCCGAAAAAGGACGCAATGCGCTGAGCCGACCGCCAAAGATACAGCCGCTCGTCCGAAATATTGGCGTCGAGATATTCAATGTTCCCTTTGGTTGAGGAAAAGATAAAGACCGTGCGCGGATGAGCAGCATTCACACCGGCTTGCAGTATGGCGTCGCTCGCCGAAAGAATGGCAGTGCGCTCTAAGGGCGAATATTCCTCGCCATGAGGCGGGTTGAGCGCTGCAAATTTTGCATCTAATGCCTCTTGATTAATCAGCGAAGCCATGAACGGTTCGGGAACGCCATACAGTCCCTCGTACCTTTTCACGCCGGAAGCGCCCGATTTCACGCTCAGGTAATTGTCGTCGGCAGTAAACCCCAACGCAGAAACGATGCTATCCCCTGCAATGACAATCATATCAGATGGTATTTTTGCTTCCATTCTTCGTAAAACGGCGGATTAGTCCAAACCAACTGGAAATTTTTGTCCAAAAAGACCTGTGTGGATTTGCCGGTAGCAATCAATCGCTCATCATCCACAAGATGAATCTCGTAGTGAAAAATGAGTTTGGCGGTTTCGGCGTTTTTGAAAACAATATCAACACGCGCTTTGTTGCCGAACAGCAGCGGTTGCTTGTAGTTGAACGACAAATCGACCAAAGGCGCATAATATCCATGTGAAAAAATATCAAGATACCCCAAGCCGTATTGTTCGCCAAAAGCAGTACGGGCATCCTCAAAATAAAGAGGATACGAACCGTGCCACACAATATTCATCGAATCCACTTCGCTGAACCTGACTGTTATTTCCTTTGATGCTTTTAATTCTTGCATGAATTGAAGGCTACCAACCAATTTTAAAATCGCCGCAAAGTTAGTATTTTCTATTGAAAAAGGAGAAACAACAAGAAAAATTTAGATATGGCAGATTCAAGTTCTAAATGCGACAAAAGATATTACAAAGATGCATAAAAAATTTTAGGAAGCGTTTCAAAATAATCCTATCTTTGCCGCCCTAAATTAAGTCATATTTTCCAATGGAAATTCTTATTAAAGCATCGCAGTTCGTTCTCAGTCTGTCATTATTGATTGTTGCTCACGAAGCAGGTCATTTTTTATTTGCCAAATTATTCCACACCCGTGTTGAAAAATTTTACCTCTTTTTCGACCCTTGGTTTTCTCTGTTCAAGATAAAGAAAGGCGAAACGGAATACGGCATCGGGTGGATTCCCTTAGGCGGGTACGTCAAAATTTCCGGCATGATTGACGAGTCGATGGACGTCGAACAAATGAAACTGCCGCCGCAACCCTGGGAATTTCGCTCAAAACCCACTTGGCAACGGCTGCTAATCATGACGGCAGGGGTAATTGTGAATTTTATCTCGGCTTTGTTAATCTATTCGATGATTATGTTTGTGTGGGGCACGGACTACATTGCCATGCAGGACGCCGAATACGGGTACCAGTATTGCAACACGGCGCTGCAACACGGATTTCAAAACGGCGATAAAATCATTTCGATAGACGGCAAGACGTATGAACAGTATTCCGATGCTTTCAATGCGATTATCATAGAGAATGCACGAACAGTCAAGGTACAACGCGATGGCGCACTGTTAGACATTGCTCTTCCGGCTGATTTTGCGCAGCAATGCGTCAATGGACGGCAGGCGTTTGCCGCTCTGAATTTTCCGGCGGTGGTGAACGACACCAAATCAGGCTCACCGGCTGCAAAAGCAAATATGCAGGCGGGCGACCGCATTGTTGCGGTGGGCGAGGTGGCTACTCCGTTTCTCGATACGTTTATCCAAGAGGTGAAAAACAACAGCGGACAGCCGGTTCAACTGACCGTTCTTCGCAACGGCGCGGAACAAATCATCCCTTTGACCGTTTCGCCTGACAGCACCATCGGCGTATTCTTGCAAAACGCGACCAAAATACTGAAAACCACCCATATCGGATATTCTTTTTGGAACTCGTTTCCGGTCGGAATCGAATATGGCGTGGATAAGTTAGTTTCCTACGTAAAAAGTATGAAATTCCTTTTCCACAAGGGCGGCGCCAAGCAATTGGGCGGGTTTATTACCATCGGCAATATCTTCCCTTCCGTGTGGGACTGGCACGCATTCTGGGATTTAACCGCTTTTCTGTCCATCATCCTTGCCTTCATGAACATTTTGCCCATTCCGGCGCTCGACGGCGGACACGTGCTGTTCCTGCTGGTTGAAATCATAACAGGACGCAAGCCCAGCGACAAGTTTCTGGAAAAAGCGCAGGTGGTAGGAATGGTGCTTCTCATTGGACTGCTGCTGCTGGCAAACGGCAACGACATTATCCGGCTGTTTGAGTGATTAGGCTAAATTTCCTGCTATTGTAGCGGCTATTTCCTGCATTTCCTCAGAAGGCAACGCCAGTTTCGGGCGGTTGAAATCAACGTCATACACGCCATTGATGGGAATCAGGTGAATATGGGCGTGCGGCACTTCCAAGCCCACCACCGCCACGCCAATCCGCCGGCAGGGAACGGATTTCTCGATGGCTTTGGCTACCCGCTTGGAAAAAACGGTCAGACTGCTCAACAAAGCATCGTCCAAATCGAACAGATAGTCGGTTTCATGTTTCGGAACCACCAATACGTGCCCCTTTGCAATGGGGTTGATATCCAAAAACGCGAAATTGTGCTCATCTTCCGCCACTTTGTAGGATGGAATTTCGCCTGCTATGATTTTTGAAAAAATACTTGCCATCATCTATGGTATTATCGTGATATATCCAACACTGTGAATTGCAGTTTGCCGGCAGGAACCTGTATTTCGACCGTATCTCCCACCTTTTTCCCCAACAATCCCTTGCCGATGGGCGTCGTGATGGCTATTTTTCCCTCTTTCAGGTTGGCTTCCGACTCGGACACCAACAGATATTCAACAATCCCGTTGGTTTTCAGGTTTTTCAATTTCACCTTATTGAGAATCTGCACACTGGAAGTGTCCACACGCGATTCATCCAGCACACGGCTGTTGCGTATTACTTCTTCCAATTTGTGAATACGCGCTTCCAGCATACCCTGCGCATCTTTGGCAGCATCGTATTCGGCGTTTTCCGACAGGTCGCCCTTGTCGCGCGCTTCCGCAATCTGCCTTGATATGCCGGGACGCTCAATCGTAATCATGCGTTCCAACTCTTTCTTCATTTTGACGAGTCCATCTTCCGTTACATAAGAAACTTTATCCATTACTTTCTTCGTTTATAATACATTATAATAATAAAAAAGAATCTCGGTCGTCGAAATTCTTTCTTCCGTGGCACCGAACATTATTTATCCTTTTATTTCTGAAAAACAGTTATCCATATATACAATAACATAACTCCCTCATCTTTTTTGCCTTTTGCAACAAATAGAGATGAAGTAGTAATTTGGTTGCAAAGTTAATGATTTATTTTTGAAAGCAACAAATTTTTTTGAAAAATTAATGCAAATTTTTACGGATTGCTTCCAATACCTTGTCAATTGCCACCGGCGCTCCGTTGTCATTGAGGACTCCCCAAATATGCTGTCCTTCCCACCGGCAGACAATATCGCCGTTGTATTTGTCCGTGACCGTGAGTTTCCCCTCTTCCAGCGGGTCGGTCTGCTTGGTGAAGCCGAAATATTTTTCGAGCATCGCTTTGGCGGCGGCAGTTGTGCCTGCATCAATCACAAACAACTGATATTGGGCGTCGTTCAATGTATAATCCGCTGTAAAAGCGCTGTTCAGAAACTCGTGTCCCAAAAAACTTTGCGCAATATACTGTTCGCTGTGCGCTATCTTGTTTTCGGCGGGAAAAACCTGCAATTTGACGGGAAAAACGGCTTTCGGATTGATTTTGGCTGCAAAGTTCTGCGCAATTTTCGTGATGACCTTGGCTGTTGCGACATCGGATGAGGGACTTTCTATCTTCACATATAATTTATCCGCCAAAAAGTTGAGCATTGCCCCTTCCTGATAGCCTTCGGCGCCGATTTTGGCAAAGGCGGTTTCCAACGGGCGCTCGGAAGCATATATGCCGAAAGCGTCGGTGTCAGAGCCGTGCCGATATATCTGGATGGTGATATAGTCTTCGCTCTTGGCTTTTTGATACACGAAGACGCTCAATTCCTTGAAATCGTACAGGATATAACCCGGCGCGGCGCCATTGATGCGCTCAAACAGGGTATTGGGGTCGAAGGTTTCCACTTCGGCGCTCAACACCCAACCTTTGACGGTCGGCAACTTGGACTTCAATTCCTGCGGGCTTTGCGCGGCAATGCACTGTACCCATAAAAGGGCAACCCACACCCAACTCGTTTTTTTCATCGTTACACCAAAAATTCGTCGGGAACAGCCCGTAAACGGGTAATATCGCTTATCTTTTCGGCAATTTGGAAGCCGTTGGTGCACTTCACGCGGCATGAGGTGCAATTTTTGCACGGATTATCGGACAGATTGAGCGCGAGGATGGTATCTTTTGCCAGCATCGGGCTTTTGTAGCCGTAATTGTACATATAAGCCCTCATCATGTCGGGAATAGGCAGTTTTTCAGGACACTGAGCGATACAACTCTTGCAGCCCTGACAATACAGCCCGTGCTTGCACGATGCGTCAGCAATAAACTGCTTTTCGGCGTCCGTCATTTCCGGATGATTGGCTGCTTCTACACAAACTTCCAATTCGTCAAACGAAACGAAGCCGGGGATGGCAGTGTGAATGTTGGGATTTTTCCAAGCCCATTTCAGCGCGGCTTTGGCGTCTATCTTTTGCGTTCTTTCCTTGTCGAGAAAGCCTCCCGCCATCGTTTTCATGGCAACGACGCCGAGGCCCGCGTCGTGCGCCCGCTTGACGGCGGCTTTCAGCGCGGCGGGTTTCTTGAAATTGTAGGCGGTGAGGACGACCTCGTAGATTTTGCTCTTGATGGCGGCGTCGATGACAAG
>JAISKR010000028.1 GCA_031260845.1 Bacteroidales bacterium | reverse complement strand
ATCTTCGCAATAGCCGAACCATTGTTTCCTATGGATGATTTCGTCGTTAATGTGCAGTTAACGTGTATCTCCATCACTGCATTCACGTCAGGAAAACACTCAATAGCACCTGCCGGATTCATCAGATAAGTGAGATAGCCTTCGGGCACTTCCCTGTCAGCGGAAAATTTAGCTGCAGTGGCAAGTCCGTTAGCATTCTCCGTTTTCACAAAATCTTGGAATTTTTCGTTAGACAAAACGTCACTTTCCGGCAAAAGAGTAAACGGAAACTCTTTGGATAATTCATTGTAAACAAAATCTTTTATCTTGTTCACCTCGTCTATTGTATTGAACCGCTGGCTGGCAACAGACATTACAGACAACGATACATCACTGACGATGCCCTCCATGTTTAAAGTTCTGTTGGAACCGATAGACCCAACAACAGCCCTTACCTGAGCATGAGCAGCAACAACCGCAACACTTAACACAACAACTAATAATAACTTTTTCATGTAAATTGATTTTTTGATTTAGGACTTCTAAAATTAATTTTAAAGGTTGATTCTCTCAAAAGGCATGAAGTCCTTGTTAATGCCAATCGAAATAATCGTCACAAATGTACGCTAAATTTTTATTCAACCAAACTTTAATCTATTTTTTTGCAAAAATAGTTATCAATTCCCCTGCACTTTTCCTTCGTGGCTAATGTTTTCGGTATGGTTTTCCGCGTCGGTGATGGTGGCGAGAAACTGATGAGTAGTGGCGTCCATCTTTAAGGTGTTGGCTTTGCCGTTCACCTGTATTTTGGCGGGAATTTTCAATTCGGCAAGCGTTAAGGCATACTTTTTATTCTTATCGCGGTATTCCTGTTGCCGATTGAACACCAACCAGAGATATTGCCGTTGCAACTCTTTGTAGGGCATCTGGAACGCGGGAATCGGGTTGCTGTTTGCCGGTGCGAACTGGATATATCCCCACCTTTCGGGCATGTGCATGGCGACAGCGCCCGTAGGCGACCACACCCAGTTGTGTTCGGGCAGCACCCTTCCGTTTGCCTGTTTTTTCTTGACATATTCACCGTCAATGATATCCACTTCCCATTCCACACGCGAAAAACCCAATCGCCAAATGTCATTTTCATTGGGCGTGCGGCGTTCCAATCCCGAATAGGGGATAGCCATCTCTACCGTCCATCCTGTGTCTTCGTCGCTTGCGTCATTCAGCGAACCCTGCACGTTGACGGCGTGTTTCAGCCCTTTGCAGTCCCACTGTATGAGCACGTCCGCACCTGAGCGATACGGTTTTGACAGAAACAGGTCGAAAATCGTATTCAGCACATTGATTTCTATCTCGAAATAGTTGTGCGCCGTATTCGACGGGTCGATGAAAACTTCAAAATCATGGTCGAAATACACCACCTGATCGTGTTCAGTGAGCGTGCCCCACACGTGCTTGTCCGTCAGTTGTGCCGCAATGTACAGATAGTCTTTATCCCACAGCATCTTTGCCTTGGTGGGATAATACGGTATCGGTTTCGATGCGCCTTCAATATCGCGAAATTCGTTGGTCCACGCAATGTTTTTCCACGCATTGTCGTCGATATTGCCGTCGATGAAGGGCGGATTGTTCGTGTAAGGCACCACATAACTTTCCGGCGTGGTGAAAAACCGTTCCAAGCCTTTGAATAAATCCGTTTGAGCGTTGGCAACCGTCACAAATGCTGCCATTGCCATGATTAAAAATGTCTTTTGCATGATAAATTTAATGAATGATTTTACTTTATTGATTTTACTGCTTTATCCAATGCCTGCCAATGTTCTTCGCTCATTCTGCCGGGGGTGAAGAGGCAGATGCCGGAAGCGCCGCCCCGCAGGGAGCCGAGTACCGCTTCTTCCATTTCCGAAGGCAGCAATCCGTGGTCTTCCGGGTCTTTTTTATCGGCTTTGTGCTGCCAGTCGGGACAGATGAATAAACCGCTGTAAACGGGTATCCTGCCGTTCACCGCAGCGGATTCTTCTTGGCAAATGCCTTCCAGCCAATCCGCGCCTTCCAGATAGAAATCATTGTAGTTCATCGGGAACACAGCGTCCAAATCCCATTTGTTCCATTCCTGCCTTACCAATTTTTTAGCAAGCGTAGGACCGGGGAACACCGCCGCACTGATTTTTTTGCCCTTGGCGTGAATGCCGACAGCCAAGCGGTTCACCAAAGTGGTAATCTGGTCGTAGCGAAACTGCTTCCATTCCTCGCATTTGGAAGGGTCTTCCAGCGATTTAATGTCGATGCCCGAAACCGTTTTAAATGCCGTCACGCACTGGTCGCAGTAGCAATAATCGGCAGGCGCATATTCTTCGTCCATCACCAAACCGTATTTGTCCCACAGCCCGCGAGCCAGAATCACGTCGGGAAAACGGATGAAGTCCAAATGAATGAAATCGACGTCGGGAATATCGGCTATGACGCCGTATCTCTCGTTCAGGTATTGAAACACTTCCTCTTTTTGAGGACACATAAACTTGTAATGATCCACAAACGCCGGTTTGTTGTACGCCGACTGTCCGTAGCGATTGACAGCATACAGTGTGGAATCGCCGAAACTGCCGTCGCACATAGAGCCTGTCCACACATGATATTCCAACCCGTGGGAATGGGCAATGCGGGCTACTTCCGCATTAGCGCCGCAGCATACGCCCGTGACCCCATGCGATTTGAGTTGTGTGAAAAATTCGTTGGCATTCTCAGGGTTTGCGCCTGTCCAAGCATATATTTTAACCGGATCAGACGACTGACTGCATGAAACAAACATACAGACGATAAAAACGAAAACTGGTATTGACTTCATAAATAAATTATTAATGGATGATGATTTATATTCGGTGCAAATATACACTTTTTTTTATAATTGACAATGGATAATTGACAACTTTTCTCACGGTTTCCGTAATTTACTATGTAAATACAACTGCATCATCACTGTATAACAATGAATCACAATTGAATAACAAGTTATCACTACCTATAAAAATATCACTATTCATAACAATGTATAACATACTTCCCTGCCGGTAACTGATACCCTTTCTCTGTTCCGGCTAACGTTATCTCGCCTTTGCCTTCTACCACCACCTTCTTTATTTGTGTCTTTTCGGGAAGGCTCAGCGTGGCGGTGGAATTTGCCGGAATGGTCACTCGATAGACGATTGTTTTCTTTTTGGTTCTTTCCCAATCCGACACAATCAGTCCGCGGGGCGACTCGTAGGACGCCTTGGCGTGATTCAGTCCGGTGACAAAGTTCGGTTTCAGCAGGGTGTTTTTGAACCCGGGTTGCTCCGTATCGCGAAGAATACCGCCCAATCCGCTGTAAAACCATGCATCCACTTCGCCGAACATGATATGGTTGAGCGAAGTTTCGCGCTTCTCGCCTATTGCCGTCCAGTCTTCATACATGGTGGTGGCATTGTCTTTGGCAATCCAGTATCCCCATGAAGGAAAGGTTTCCTGAGCGGCAAGCGCGTAGGCAAGGTCGCCATATCCGTTTTCGCTCAAAGCATGAAGGATGGCTTTCGTACCCAGAAGCCCAACGTCTAAATGCCTGCCGTCGGCTTCCACCCGCTTGGCAAGGTTGGCTGCCACTTTCGCTTTCAGTTCATCGGGAACGATGCCCCAATGCAGCGCGGTACTGAGTTCCGTTTGGAATCCGCTTCCGTAAATGCCGGTTTCCCTGTTTAAGTACATATCATTAATTGCCGATTTGATTTTCTCAGCCAGTGCAGAGTATTTTGCAAAATCTTCCGTTTCGCCGAAGAGTTGTGCGGTTTTTGCCAAAATAGAAGCCACGCGGTAGTAATAAATGGACGAGGTATATTGCTGCGGGGTTTGGGATTTAATCGGCACCCAGTCGCCAAGCCCCCAAGCGGTGATTCCCGTAGGGGCTATATCCATCACATGATTGACATAGCGCTTCAAACTTACGTAACTGTCCCTCAACAAGCGGCTGTCGCCGTAAAATTCATACACAGCCCATGGGATGATGGCGATAGAACTTGTCCAGTCCAGTCCGTTGCCCCAATCGTAGCCCCAGCCGCTGGTCGGGATGATATTGGAAAACACGCCGTTGGGCTGTTGTTCGTCGCGATGGTCTGCCAACCATTTTTCATACACCGTGATGCCGTCGAAGTTGTACAATCCAAGGTCAACGGCATAGTTGGCGTCGCCCGTCCAGCCGTTCTTTTCGCGGTGGGGGCAATCGGTAGGATAGCCGAACATATTAGCCAAATAGGAACTGTTGGCAGCCTGCCATATCTTATTGATAAGCGGGTTGGAAGTTTCAATCCGTCCAACCGGCGGAAGGTCGCTGTGCATGAACCATCCCGTCAGTGCATCGGCGGTAAGCGCGACGGGCTTGTCGGAAGTGACTTCCACATATTGAAAACCCTTGTAGTTGAAGCGGGGCATAAAAGTTTCCTCGCCTTTTCCGCTAAGGATGAAAATATCGGTGCCGAAAGGGTCGGAATCGTCCGTCGGGCGGTAATGTGCTTCCACGTTCTTCATATCTATTTCGCCGTTGGGACGTAAAATTTCCGCGTGTTTGAGACGGATTTTCGTGCCGGCTTCCCCCTTCACGCGAATCTGGCTGACGCCGGATATGTTTCTGCCCAAATCGAAGACATAACGTTTGTCGCTCGTTTTTGTCATGGTCTTGACCGGAATTTTTTCCACGTTCCGTATCGGGTGCAGTTGCTGAGCGACAATGTTTTGGGAAGGCGATGAGCGATACACAATATCTTCCCATTTGGAATCGTCAAAACCGACCTTGTTCCATCCCGGCTGTTCCAAGCGGGCGTCGTAATGTTCCGCCGTATAAATACTGTTGAAGATGACCGGACTCAAAGCCGTTTTCCAGTCCCTTTCGGTGCGAACCACTTCCACGCTACCGTCTTCGTAGGTAATCCTCAAATCCATGCAGAAGGTAGGTCTGTCGCGCCAAGGGGCACGGTCGAAATACCACACGGCAATGGATTGATGGTTGTACCAGCCGTTTCCAAGCAACACGCCAATGGCATTTTTTCCTGCCTGCAACTGCGGTGTAACGTCGTAGGTAACGTACAGGTTGCGACGGTCGAAACGGGTGTACATAGGGTCAAGCCGGTGGTCTCCAATCTGTTCACCGTTGATATACAACTCGTACAGTCCGGCTACGGCAATATACGCCCGTGCAGACGCTATCTTTTTGGTCGTTTCAAATTCCTTGCGGAAATAAGGCGCCGGTCGCACGTGCATACTGTTTCTGCCCAAATGCTGCCCGTCGCTCACCCATGCTCCGTGCCAGTTCTCGATACTCATCATGCCGGTTTCAAAAGTAGCAACGGCAGGCTGCGACTCCGCTCCGTCCTTGTCCCACACGCGGACGCTCCAATAATATTTGGTAAAAGGGGTTAATTGCCCGCCCGTATAGGATACCAGCATCTTGTCGGAATTGACTTTCCCGCTGTCCCAAATATCGCCTTGCCCTTTGGCTACCGCGACAGAATCCCTGCCAATCACTACTTTGCAGGCGGTTTGCACGGCGCCGTAGCGTGTATCTTCCAAAAGCCACGATAAACGGGGGTCAGGCGTATCTATACCCAAAGGATTGTTCAAATACTCGCAACGAAGGTTGCCGGGAGAAAACCGGGCAAACGAATTTGCCGCCAAGAACAAGAGAAAAAACAGAGAAGTTATTGATTTCATATCATTTAAACTGAATTATTCGCCACAAAGATATATCAAATTTTGAGACAAAGCAAATTTAAAAAAATACTCGAGATTATTGTTTAATGTAATATGGTGTTATTTTGAACTAAATATTTATATCTAAATTTACTTCGCCATATTATGGGGAAGTAAATGATTATTATTCAATCTGTGAAATTGCAAATTTCACTTTGTTTCGAACAACAATACATATTTAATTACGGTACGTGCGATGCTGTTTGAAATAAAATGCTTTACTTTGTATCATTCTTTCATTCATTGTTATGTCCTGGATACCTATTTGCATATTGATATTGAGTATCATCTTATTGCTGCTCATGGTGTTGAAACTGAAAATCCATGCGTTTTTGGCATTGTTGGCTGTGTCTGTTTTTCTGGGAATCGCTACCGATATGCCGTTGACGTCTATTTTGAACAGTATGACCGAAGGGATGAGTTCCACACTGGGTTTTGTGGCGACGGTGGTAGGCATCGGGGCGATTTTCGGACAGGTGCTCGAAGCATCCGGCGGTGCAGAATCTCTTGCGAGGTTTTTAATCACTAAATTTGGCAAGGACAAAGCGATTTATGCCCTGGCACTTACCGGTTTTATGGTGGCTATCCCGATATTTTTGGATGTGGCTTTTATCATTCTGGTACCGATTATTTACGCATTGGCAAAAGACACCAAAAAATCCCTGCTTTACTATGCAATTCCGTTGCTGGCAGGGTTAGCGGTTACCCATTCGTTTATTCCTCCTACTCCCGGTCCCGTTGCCGTCGCCAATATCATCAACGCTGATTTGGGCTGGCTGATTCTTTTCGGATTCGTGGTTGGCATACCGGTTACCTGGGTGGCAGGTCCTGTTTTCGGAAAATATATCGCAAAGAAAATACACGTTGATGTCCCTTCCTTTGTTGAAGATTTTGGCGGTATGACAAATAAAAATCTGCCCCCTTTCTGGCAGGTGGCAAGTATTATTGCCATCCCGCTGTTGCTGATTTTGACTAATACCGTTTCGGGCGTATGGGCAAAGGAATATGGAATGGAAGACGCTTTCTGGGTTAAACTGTTGGGATTTCTCGGTCATCCGTTTATTGCCTTGTTAATTGCTACTTTTATCGCAATTTATCTCATAGGAATACGACGGGGATTTACGCGGGAAAATATAATGGACATAAGTTCCAAAGCATTGGTACCGGCGGGGTTAATCATCCTGATTACAGGCGCCGGCGGGGTTTTCAAACAACTGCTGATTGACAGCGGTATTGGCGTGGCTCTGGCGCAAAGTTTATCCGGTTCCGCCATACCTCCGATAGCCCTTGCATACATTCTGGCATTGATTATTCGCGTTACACAAGGCTCCGCTACTGTGGCTATGATTACCTCGGCAGGCATCATGGCTCCGCTGCTCGAAGCCTATACCCTGTCCGAACCGCACAAGGCGCTGATGGTCATTGCCATTGCCTCAGGGGCGACCACCCTCTCGCACGTCAACGACAGCGGATTCTGGTTGGTGGGCAAGTATCTCGGATTAACCGAAAAGCAAACCCTGCAATCGTGGACAGTGATGGAAACCATTATCTCCGTTATGGGATTTGCACTGACATTGATTTTGAGTTATTTCTTTTAGGTAAATTGTTTTACACCGACGTCTTTCATCAATTGCAGAATTTAGAAATTGTCCGTTAAACGACAAGGTATGCAACTTTCTTGCATACCTAAATCCGGATATTTCGCACCATTGGGACAGGTATGCAAGATTCTTGCAGATGT
>JAISKR010000021.1 GCA_031260845.1 Bacteroidales bacterium | reverse complement strand
TTGAAGATTTTTTTCTGACTTGACATAGAGACCATTCTTTTGTTTCAACTTTTCAAAAGATTGCACTCGGTTACTTGACGCAAATACCTGAATATCTGCGCCTTGCAATAAAGAGAAGGTTCCAAAACCGCTATAATGCGTTGATTTACAGCGACTTGTGAGGGGGGGGGGGGGGGTAAATACCAATAAAATCAACCCTTTGCGAAGGTTGCGCAAATAAGGATGATGTGATATGTCGGCTGTCTATGGTCATTTACACTAATTGATGAATGGCGCAAAAGTACGAATAATTTTCATACAATTACGCCTTGTTAATCGTTCTGATTAAATAAACCATATACAGCCAGATGACGGCTAAAATCAACATTGCAGCCCATTGCGAGCCGAAAATATCGGATACTATGCCCAACAGAAGCGCCATGACGCCACCGGAAACGCCTACAATCAGCAGAGACGAAATTTCATTCGCTTTTTCGGGCAGTTGTTTGAGGGCAAGCGAAAAGATGATGGCAAACAGGTTGGCATAACCCAAGCCGATAATGACGACGCAGGTCATGATGCTCCACAATGAGGAAGCCGCAAGGATGGCAACAATTCCAACAAAAGACAGCAGTACGCTGTATCTGTAAAATATGCGTTCGGAAACTTTCATCAGCAGGATACCGCCTGCGAAAGCGCCAATGGTGCGGACAAAGAAATATACGGTTTTCAACAAGTCGGCTTTTTCAACCGGCAGTTGGCAGCGTTCGCCGAGATATTTGGGCAAGGTGGCGTTTAAACCGACGTCAACACCCACCAACACGAGGATACCGATAAAAAATAACAGGATGGTGTTGTTTTTCAGCAGCGACAGGGTTGCCCCGAAGGATATTTCCTTGCTTTCGCCGATTTCTTCGTGAATGCGGGTAGTCCAAAGCCACACGGCAGCAAGAACCGACACTAAACCGAAAACCGGAAACACATATTTCCAGCCCAGGGTAGTGTTTGCCAGCCACGCCGCCACAACAGGTCCCAGCATGGAAGAAATGGCTTTCACAAACTGCCCCAATGTGAGCGTTCCTGTGAGTTTGTCCTTCGCCACTACATTCGTCACCAATGGATTCAACGCCACTTGGATGATGGTGTTGCCTATTCCTATCAGGGTAAAGGCTATCAGCACGAGGATGAAATTGTAGGCAATCCACGGAATCAGCAATCCCATGAAAGTAAACACAAAACTAATCAATACGGTGTTTTTTCTGCCGATTTTATTCATCAACATTCCTGTGGGGATGGACAGCACCAAAAACCACAGAAAACAGGACAGCGAAAGCATATTCGCCATGGTATCGCTGAGGTCGAAGTCGGCTTTCACATAATTGATAGCCGTTCCGATAAGGTCAACGAAGCCCATGATGAAAAATCCGAAAATAACGGGAAATATTTTCGACAAAGACGAATTGTTTGTGTTTTTTGTACTCATTATGATGGACTTACGTCGCAGATATAGATGCCTCTCCTCAGGGATGCTATCCGGTCGGCGGCTTTGGGTATCCATTCCTGCCCTACAAAGCCCTTGTAACCGGTTTTCACCAATGCTTTCATGATGGCAGGATAGTTCAACTCCTGAGTTTCGTCAATCTCATTGCGACCGGGGTTGCCGCCCGTGTGAATATGCCCGATATAGGCAATGTTCTTGGTCATAATGTCAATGATATTGCCTTCCATGATTTGCATGTGGTAAATATCGTACAGCAGTTTGAAATTTTCGCTGCCGACTCGTTTGCACAACTCCACGCCCCATGCGGTCTTGTCGCACTGGTAGTCGGCGTGTCCGTAACTGTTGAGCAACTCCATGTTCAGTATCACTTTGTGCTTTTCCGCCGTTTTGGTGATACGTTTCAAGCCTTTGGCGCAGTTTTCCCAGCCTTGCTCGTCACTCAGTCCATTGCGCTTGCCTGAAAAACAAATCAGGTTGGTAAGACCGGCTTTGGCTACCAAGGGAATGACCTCTTCGTAACTTGCCACCAATTTGTCGTGCAGTTCAGGTCTGTTCCAACCGTTGTCGATGCCCAAGCCTGCGCCCTGCGCCATAGCGCAAGTCAGTCCGTATTTCTGAACGGTAGCCCAGTCTTTCGGGTCGAGCAGTTCGATGGAACTAATGCCGATTTCTTTGCATACAGGCGCCAATTCATCCAAGGGATAATTCCCAAAGCACCAATAACTGACGGAATGTTTTACATATCCTTTTAAAGGTGCGTCAATGAGTTGGGCTGCTGCCAATTGCTGGGCAGGAATACCCAATGCGACTGCTGCCATACCGGCTGAGGCGGTTTTGAGGGCTGCTCTTCGTGAAATTTTCTCCATGGTTAACTATTTTTGATGAATTAATTTTCCGGATTGTCAATTAAAATACGTCCGCAATATTCGCAAACGATGACTTTTTTGCGGGAACGAATGTCTAACTGTCGTTGCGGCGGTATGTTGGCATAACAGCCTCCACAAGCGTCGCGTTGCACTGTCACCACTGCCAA
>JAISKR010000290.1 GCA_031260845.1 Bacteroidales bacterium | reverse complement strand
ATTCACCATATATCAAAAAATAAATGTATTTTTGTGAAAAATAAAAGTCCAACCATGACCTGTGTTTTTCTGCGATTAAAAAAAGTATTATTCCTCTGTTTATTCGGGTGTTTGGCGCTTTTCAGCCTGAACGACCTGCAAGCAGCCGATGAACCGGCGTTTGCCGAAGGGCGAGGCGTGTATGTGTTCGACATTATGGACGAAATAGGTCCTGCTATGTGGCGAACGACCATGCAAAGCATTGACCGCGCGGTGCAAATGAAGGCAACGCTCATTATCATCCACATGAACACCTATGGCGGTTTGGTGGACGCCGCTGATTCCATCCGCACCAAAATTCTCAACTGCCCCATTCCCGTTTACGTGTTTGTGGATAACAACGCCATTTCCGCCGGCGCGTTGATAGCCGTTGCCTGCGATAAGATTTATATGCGCGAAGGCGCCAGCATAGGCGCTGCCACTGTCGTGAACCAGACCGGCGAGGCTATGCCCGACAAATACCAGTCGTTTATGCGTTCGATGATGCGTGCCACAGCCATGGCGCATGGAAAAGACACCATCATTAGCGGAAAAGACACCATTTACCGGTGGCGACGCGACCCCAACATTGCGCAAGCGATGGTTGACCCTGCCATTGTGGTAAAAGAATTGGTCGATGATTCCACCAAATTGCTGACCATGACGGTTGAAGAAGCGATTTCTGTCCGATATTGCGAGGGAAAGGCGGCATCCATCGAGGACATTCTGGCTGCCAACAACCTGAGCGACGCCACTGTTACCCGCCACGTACTGACGCCATTGGAAAAAGTGATACATTTCCTTATCAATCCCTACCTGCACAGCCTTCTCATCATGCTTATCATTGGCGGCATCTACTTTGAGTTTCAGACGCCCGGCATCGGCTTTCCCCTTGCGGTGTCTGTCATTGCGGCATTGCTCTATTTTGCGCCCCTCTTTCTGGAAGGCATCGCCAACCATTGGGAATTGGCGCTTTTCATTGTGGGACTGCTGCTGATTGGACTGGAAATCTTCGCCTTGCCCGGCTTCGGTGTGGCGGGCGTGTCGGGCATCATTCTGATGGTGCTGGGGATAAGTCTGGCAATGGTGGACAATATTGTCTTTGAGTGGGACTGGGTGTACGGATTGGCGGCTCTGTTTAAATCCGTGTGCCTTGTCGTCGTGTCTGCCGCTGCCGCATTGGGCTTGTCTATTTGGGCAGGGCGCTATTTCTTTGAGAACACAGCCCTGAGCCGTGTGATGCTGCAAGCCGTGCAAAAAAGTTCGGAAGGATACGTCAGTTTCGATGATTGGACTTATTTGGTGGGCGTTACAGGTATAGCGCGGTCTGTTTTGCGTCCGGCAGGAAAAGTGGAAATAGACGGAAAACTGTTCGACGCCGTTAGCGAGATAGGCTTCATCAATGCAGGCGATGCGGTGAAAATTATCCGTTTTGAAACCGGTCAGTTGTACGTCGTAAGGATAAACGGGAAAAAGGGATAAACGGAAAAAAGATGAAAAATACCATAAATGTGTTATTGTGAGGGAATTTTGTCCATTGTATTTTTGTACCGTTAATTCGATAAAAAAATTTATACATATATATATATCATCAATAAATAAAAAATCATTTTAAAAAGGAAATCATGAGTAATTTAAAATTTGAATCGTTGCAGGTGCATGCCGGAAAAGAGGTGGACAAAACCACACATTCCCGCGCGTTACCTATTTATCAGACTTCTTCGTATGTGTTTGAAGATGCAAAAGATGGCGCCGACCTGTTCGGTTTGCGCAAGTTCGGCAACATCTACACCCGTTTGCAAAACCCCACTACCGACGTTTTCGAGCAACGTGTAGCGGCTTTGGAAGGGGGCGTCAGCGGTTTGGCAACCTCTACGGGACAATCGGCGCAGTTCATCGCGCTGAACAACATCCTGCAAGTGGGCGACAACTTCGTCACCACCTCTCACTTGTATGGCGGCACTTACAACCAGTTCAAGTCGCAGTTCAAGCGTCTGGGCATCGAAGCGCGTTTTACGCCGACCGATGACCCCGCCGAATTTGAAAAAAGAATCGACAAGAACACCAAAGCCATTTATTTAGAAACTGTCGGCAATCCGGAATTGAATATTCCCGATTTCGACGCTATTGCTGCTGTTGCTCAAAAGCATGACCTTCCGGTCATTGTGGACAACACCTTTGGCGCAGCCGGTTTTCTCTTTCGCCCGATAGAACACGGCGCAGCGGTGGTGGTACAATCGGCTACCAAGTGGATAGGCGGTCACGGAACCTCTCTCGGCGGCATCATCGTGGACAGCGGCAAATTCAACTGGGGCAACGGCAAATTCCCCGCATTTACCCAACCTTCGGACAGTTACCACGGTTTGGTGTTCTGGGACGTATTCGGGGAAAAAGGTCCTTTCGGAAACATCGCTTTCAATATCCGCGCACGTGTGGAAGGACTGCGCGACTGGGGCAACACCATCAGCCCGTTCAACTCGTTCCTGCTCTTGCAAGGCGTGGAGACGCTGTCGCTGCGGGTGTAACGCCATGTCAGCAACGCGCTGGCGGTGGCGCAAGGGCTGGAGCAACACCCCAAGGTCGCGTCCGTCAACTACCCCGGCCTGGCCAGCAGCCCGTACCATCAGTTGGCGAAAAAATATTTCAAACGCGGCTTCGGCGGCGTGCTGACCTTTAA
>JAISKR010000270.1 GCA_031260845.1 Bacteroidales bacterium | reverse complement strand
CACAACACGCAGGTGAGATTGCCATCTTCATCACTGAAAGCAGCGCCATCCACAGTGGCAGGCAATGCCAAAGCGTCGCTTGCGGCTTTGTCGTAGTGATGGTTGCGCAGCAAAACGCTGGTGGTTCGCCACGAAATGCCGCTTTGATTGGGCGTTACGTTATACGGTTGACCTGTGATTTGCTGGTAAAGCCCCATCATTTGATAGGGGTCGGTTGCATTGGCATATTGTTGGTCGTCAGCCGCTCCATATACATACAAGGCTCGTATGTCGTTCCGTTGGCAGGCAACGGCTGCTTTAATCATGAAATTGCGTTGCGCTTCGTCTGAACCGATATTTCCGTCAATCGATTTGCGGGGAATATTACATTCGGTTATAATCCATGCCTTTTCAGGGTGTTTGCCGCCATCGTATCCGTATTTTTTCAGCACGTCGTTAAATTCGTTTTTCAGATTGATGACAGCAGCAGCGGCGGCATCCGAATTGCGATTGCCTTTGCTCAGGGAATACATTGGATAGATATGGTAACTCAGGCAGTCGAACCATGCGCCGCCGGTCTGCGGGAAGTCGTTGTTCACGCTTCCGTCGGCAGGATTGTCGGAATGGCGCAACACCGCATCCAGAAAATACGGATAGCCTAAGCCGCCTACGCAAACGTAACTGTCGGGATATAGCGATTTTACCACCTCGTAGGTGATACGCAGCATCCGAACATAACGTTGTATGGGCGCATATAAATTCGGCAAATCACTTGGGTTGGGGTTGACCTTATCCCAAGTTTGCGAGGCATTCCAGTTGTACGTAAAATCAGGTTCATTCCACACTTCCCAAAACTTGACATATTGCCCGTAGGTTTTCACCACATTGTAAACATACCAAGCGTAATAATTGTTCTTGTTGATTTCGTCACCATTTGTGTGTATCGGTTCATACAGATTGGCGAATATCTGCGATTCATTTTTACCGTCATATTTGGTTTTGTCCCTGTGCTTGTCCGCAGGTTCGTTCAGAAAGATGGTATGGTCGCGCCCTCCGATTGAATGATAAAAGGCAAAGGTTTCTTTACGAATATCATAGCCCCAATCCTCCACGAAATGGTCGTACATGGCGGGGCGCAGGCTGGTAACTCCCACTCCTGCCACCTTTTTGTCGGGATTACCAATCAGAATTTCAGCCAATTTGTCATCGCCCCAAGCGTCGCCGTACCAGCCCATATTCGAGCCGTACAGGAAATAGCCGTCACCGGTAACTACCTGTTCATCTGCACCGCATTGGCACGTGCTCCCAACGTCTTTATTTCCATCATTTTTTTTACAGGACATTAACGCAATAATAACTATCAAAAGACTAATTTTTGCTTTCATCTTTTTTTCTTTTTAAGCGGTTTAATACTATTTTGTTGTTGAGTATGAGTGCTTTTCATATCTGAATGTACGCTGCTGACGTTTTTCAGCGGTGTGTTATCCGGTTTTTTGACCGGTTCGGGCTGTTTTTGCCGACTACTGATGATAAGCGATGCGACGCCCATCAGGATAAACGGTACACTGAGCCATTGTCCCATGTTGAACAGCATACTTTCCTCAAAATCTTCCTGCGGATTTTTGATAAATTCGATGCAGAAACGGAAACCGAACACCATGATGAGAAAAAGTCCGAAAATGAGGAAGGGTTTGGGCTGGTTCTTGCATTTGCGAAACACACCCCGCAGCACAAGCCATGTGAAAGCGTAATAGAGCGCTTCGTAAATCTGAGTGGGGTGTTTGGGAAGCGTTTCGTGGTTGCGGTCGAAGATGATACCCCACGGCAGGCTCGTTTGGATGCCGTAAATCTCGGAATTGACTAAATTTCCCATGCGAATGAAGAAACCGGCAACACCGATAACCACCACCACGCGGTCGAGCACCCATATATACGGTTTATTTATCTTGCGCGAGAAAAGATACAGGGCAATGAGAATACCACAGGCGCCGCCGTGACTGGATAAGCCGCCGTGCCATATCGCAATGATTTCAAACGGATTTTGCAGATAATCATCGAGCGGATGGTAAAAGAAACAATCGCCGATGCGGGCGCCAATGACGGTGCCGAGAATCATATACACCAACAGTTGATTGACGGTTTCGGCGCTCATCTCTTTTTTCAGCAATTCCTTGAACGCCCACGAACTTGCTAAAAAAGCGCAGGCATAAAGGATGCCGTACCATCTGACCGTCAAACTTCCGATAGAAAAGGCTTCGGGCGATACATTCCAATGAATAAATAAATCAAGCATTATATTATATGGTATTTGATTATTTTTTGCTTTCGTGGGCGAGCAGCCACTCTTTGCGTTCAATGCCGCCGGCATATCCCGTCAGCGAGCCGTTGGCGCCGATGACGCGGTGGCAGGGGACAACCAACCACAAGTGATTTTTTCCGCAGGCAGCGCCTACCGCACGAACGGCTTTCGGATTTCCAATTTTCCGCGCAATATCGGCATAACAAACGGTTTTCCCGTAAGGAATTGTCTGCAAAGCGTCCCACACCTTTTGCTGAAACGGCGTACCGCTTTGTTTCAGCGGTAAATCGAAATCTTTACGCTTTCCTGCAAAATATTCGTCTAACTGCGACAGGCATTTTTTCAGCACCGGCGATTTACACGCGGTGGTCGGCTGCGCTTCGCAAAAATGCAAATCGACAATTTCGTCATTCACCGATTGAATTTCAACATTCCCAATCGAAGAGGCATAACAGGCTGTTTCCATCTTGTTCATTTTTATTACGCATAAAAAATTGATTATATATATAACGGAAAATCGGTTATTTATTGTGTGAAATGCACTTTTAGTCGCGGTGGCAAATGCCGGCATAGGGACAAATCCGGCATTTTTTTTCATCTTCGGTCTGGTCGAAAGGCAGGTCGCTGAGAAAAATTTCTGCCAGCAAACTGTTCAGTTCATTTTCAAACTCGCCTGCCACAGCCTTGTAGTCGTCAACAGGCGCTCTGTTGAGGCGCAGCCGCGGGTCAAAATCGTCTGCAAACAGTTCCTTGACCACGTACAGGCAGGGACTCACCGTTTGATACTGCGGATATTTCAGCATGGTGATGCAGGCATAAAACAAAGTCTGCATGGCGGCGTGATTATCGGGCTTATCGCGGTCGAACAATGTTGCAATGGCAGAAAAACTGCGCTTGGCAGCACCTGTTTTGTAGTCAATGATACGTATTTTGTCCTGCATTTTTTCCAAACGGTCGATGGTTCCTTGCAGGTTCACCTTTATCGACTTCCCTTCGCCTGTAACCGGAATCTGCACCTGTATCTTATCTTCCAAACTGATGATTTTGAACGGTGTAACCGTTTTATCCACTTCCATGATGCGTCTGATATATTTCAGCA
>JAISKR010000269.1 GCA_031260845.1 Bacteroidales bacterium | reverse complement strand
CGGATGCAGCTTGAAAGACCGTGTTCAGCTCCTGCATGGCGGCATCAATTCCGGGAATATCCTCAGCCTTGTGCGCTTCTTTCAGTTTCGCAAGCGCGGCTTCGATGGGGCCTTTTTTGTCGGCAGGCAGTTTGTCGCCAAACTCTTTCAGGTTCTTTTCCGTTTGGAAAATCAAACTATCGGCTTTGTTTATCTTGTTCACCTTGTCGATGGCTGCCTTGTCGGCTTCGGCGTTGGCTTCCGCTTCGGCTTTCATCTTTTGAATTTCCTGATCGGTAAGTCCCGACGATGCTTCGATACGGATGCTCTGTTGTTTGCCTGTTCCTTTGTCGCGGGCAGACACGTTCAGGATGCCGTTGGCGTCAATATCAAAGGAAACCTCGATTTGCGGAACGCCGCGGGACGCCGGCGGAATGCCGTCCAAGTGGAACCGTCCGATGGTTTTGTTGCCGCTTGCCATGGGACGTTCGCCCTGCAAGATATGGATTTCAACGGATGGCTGGTTATCGGAAGCCGTAGAGAAGGTTTCGGTCTTCTTAATCGGAATGGTTGAGTTGGACTCAATCAATTTGGTCATCACGCCGCCAAGGGTTTCGATGCCCAGCGACAGGGGTGTGACGTCGAGCAACAGCACGTCTTTGATTTCGCCTGTCAGCACGCCGCCTTGTATGGCTGCGCCTACTGCCACCACTTCGTCGGGATTAACGCCTTTGGAAGGCACTCTTCCGAAAAATTTCTCTACCAAATTTTGGATGGCTGGGATACGGGTGGAACCGCCCACGAGGATGATTTCATTGATTTCGCCTACTGAAAGTCCGGCGTCTGCCAATGCTTTTTTGCAGGGTTCAAGCGTGGATTGAATCAAGGTGTCTGCCAGTTGTTCAAACTGTGCGCGGGTGAGGGTTTTCACCAAATGCTTGGGAATACCGTCCACCGGCATGATATACGGCAGATTGATTTCGGTTTGCGCACCGCTTGACAGTTCTATCTTTGCTTTTTCGGCAGCTTCTTTCAGCCGTTGCAGCGCCATCGGGTCTTTGCGCAGGTCGATGCCTTCGTTCTTTTTAAATTCTTCTGCCAACCAGTTGATAATCACTTGGTCGAAATCGTCGCCCCCGAGGTGGGTGTCGCCATTGGTCGATTTCACTTCAAACACGCCATCGCCCAATTCGAGAATGGATATATCGAATGTACCGCCGCCAAGGTCGAAGACTGCTATCTTCATATCCTTGTTTTTCTTGTCCATACCATAAGCCAAAGCGGCTGCTGTCGGCTCATTGATGATACGTTTAACGGTAAGACCGGCTATTTCGCCGGCTTCCTTCGTTGCTTGACGCTGCGAGTCGCTGAAATAGGCAGGAACGGTAATAACGGCTTCCGTCACTTCCTGTCCCAGATAATCTTCTGCCGTTTTCTTCATTTTTTGAAGAACGATGGCAGATATTTCCTGCGGGGTATATGGACGGTCGTCGATTTTTACGCGCGGTGTATTATTGTCACCTTTAATGACAGAATATGACACATTGGCTATTTCTTTTGTCACCTGATCGTAGGTTTCGCCCATGAATCGTTTGATAGAATACACGGTATTCCTTGGGTTGGTGATAGCCTGACGTTTGGCGGGATCACCCACCTTGCGCTCGCCATTATCTACAAAAGCAACAATGGATGGTGTCGTTCTGCGTCCTTCGTTGTTGGGGATTACAATTGGCTCACTGCCTTCCATGACTGCAACACATGAATTTGTGGTGCCTAAATCTATTCCTATTATCTTGCCCATTTATATGTTTTTTAAGTTTAAAAATTCAAATTAACAATCTTATGTATTCAATGATTGTGCCATTTAGATTTTTGCGCTTAAAATGCGACATATTGTCAGGTTCCTAACGGCAAACTGACATTTATGAGCGTATATCCGAATTTAAAAAGTCACAGTAAACGGATGAGCCAAAATCAGCCTGTTGTCCTAAAACGTTACTTCAACTGCCTGAGGACCTCTTGCGCCGTCCGTAATCTCAAACTCAACTTCTTGTCCCTGATCCAAGGTTTTGAAGCCTTCTTTTACGATGCCCGAATAATGAACAAAGACATCTTTTCCTTCTTCTGTCTGTATGAACCCAAAACCTTTGCCGGGATCAAACCATTTGACTTTACCTTTCATGTTTGTAAAAAAATATTGATAAATAAAAACACAAAAATAACATTTTTTTTTGACAAATACTTTTTAATTTGACAAAAATATGAAAAAAAAGAAGAGAAAGTAGGTTTACAAGCGTTTCTGTGATGATTTGGACACAATAAAATTTTAACAGCACATTTGAACTGTTAAGGCTTTTTCGTGCAAAGCCTCCTCACTCCATCGTGTTGTGCACTTTATTTATAGCGGAACTTGATGCGCCCTTTCGTCAGGTCGTAAGGCGACATTTCAAGTTTCACCTTGTCCCCCGGCAGGATTTTGATATAATTCATCCTCATCTTGCCGGAAATGTGTGCGGTAACGATATGACCGTTTTCCAATTCAACGCGAAACATTGCATTGGACAGGGCTTCCAATATCGTACCATCCTGTTCTATAAAAAGTTGCTTCACTTATGATGCTAAATTAAGTTTCAATTTTTCGTCAATAAAGGCAAAGGTGGACAATACATCCGCTTTTTGTTCGCCGATAGCAACTGTCAGTTCAAAATGCGCCGACGGTTGATTGTCTTTGGTGCGGATTGTCCATCCGTCTTTTTCCTCCACTACGTCTTTCCTGCCCTTGTTTATCATCGGTTCGATGCAAATCACCATATTTTTACGCAGGCGAGAACCGCATCCTCTGCGTCCGTAATTGGGCACTTCCGGATCTTCGTGCATATTGGTGCCTATTCCATGACCGACCAATTCGCGAACCACTGAAAAAGTATTGCTCTCGGCGTGTTGCTGCACAGCCCACGCTATATCGCCAATCCTGTTCCTTGCTATTGCCGCTTCGATGCCTTTGAACAGACATTCTTTTGTAACTTGCAGCAAACGCCGTGTCGATTCGCTCACTTCGCCTACCGGAAAGGTGTAGGCGCTGTCGCCGTAATAACGGTTCCAAACAACGCCGCAGTCAACCGACACAATGTCACCTTCTTTCAGAACCGTGTTGCGGTTGGGTATGCCGTGAACAACCTGTCCGTTGACCGAAGTGCACAAGGTGTTCGGGAAACCGTGATAGCCTTTAAACCCGGGCTTAGCGCCATTGTCGCGAATATATTCTTCTGCACGTCTGTCCAAATCAAAGGTTGTGACGCCGGGACAAACCATACTGCCTACTTCTGCCAGTGTTTTTGATACCAACAAAGCGCTCGCTCTGAGCCACTCTATTTCCTGATCCGTTTTTACAAGCATCGACGAATTTTAATTTCCGGTACGTCCTTTTATACGTCCGCTTTTCATCAAGCCGTCATAATGGCGCATCAACAGGTGGCTTTCAATCTGTTGCAGGGTATCCAACACAACGCCCACCATAATCAGCAGGGTGGTGCCGCCAAAGAACTGTGCAAATTGATCACCTATTTTCAGCAAGCGGGCAAAGGTGGGCAATATCGCCACAAATGCCAGAAAAAGCGAGCCGGGCAAAGTGATTCTCGACATGATAGAGTCCAGATACTCAACCGTTTTCTTACCCGGTTTCACACCCGGAATAAATCCGCCGTTGCGTTTCATATCTTCCGCCATTTGGGTGGGATTGATAGTAACGGCTGTGTAGAAATAGGTGAAAACAATAATCAGGAATGCGAACACAAGGTTGTACCAGAAACCCAAGTGATTTGTCATGGCAATCAGAAAACCGCCCATCGAATCACCGGAAGTGGTAAAACCTGCAAACGTCACCGGTATGAACATCAACGCTTGTGCGAAGATAATCGGCATAACGCCTGCTGCATTCACTTTCAGCGGGATATACTGACGCACGCCGCCGTATTGCTTGTTGCCTACAATTCGTTTGGCATACTGAACAGGTATTTTGCGCGTTCCCTGTACCAAGAGTATGGAAACTGCAATAACTATCAGCCAGATGACCACTTCCACCAACAGGACAACCAATCCGCCGCCGGAACTTTCCAAACGCCATGTCAACTCCTGTACGAGCGACTGCGGAAGTCTTGCGATGATACCCACCATGATAATCAATGAGATACCGTTACCGATACCTTTGTCGGTAATACGTTCTCCGAGCCACATCACAAACATCGTTCCACTGGTGAGGATGACGGTATGCAGCACTTTGTCCCATAAGCCATAACTCGTTCCGAGCAAAAAGGCTTCTGCCGGAATCTGGTGTTGCAGGTTGAGCAGGTAAGTGGGCGCTTGCAGAATCAAAATCACAATCGTCAGATAACGAGTGATTTGATTGATTTTGCGGCGACCGCTTTCACCTTCACGCTGCATTTTTTGGAAGTACGGAATGGCGATTCCCAGCAACTGCACTACGATAGAGGCAGAAATGTAGGGCATGATTCCCAGCGCCACGATAGAGGCATTGGAAAATGCGCCACCCGAGAACATATCCAGCAAACCCATCAGACCGCCTTCGGTTTGGGTGTGCAATCCCTCCAGCATGGTAGGGTCTATACCCGGCATGGTAACGAACGAACAAAGCCTGTACACCACTAATATTCCAAGCGTAAACAGGATTCTTGCACGAAGTTCCTCAATTTTCCAGATATTCTTTAATGTTTGAAAAAAGGATTTCATTGATTTTCAGTTTTCAGTTTTCAAGTGCAACGGCTGTTCCTTCCAATGCTTCGATAGCAGACTTAGCCGAATTTGAAAATGCGTGTGCTTTTACTTCTAATTTCTTGGTCAAGGTACCGTTACCCAGAATTTTCACCAAACTGTTTTTTGGCGCTAAACCTGCTTCTATCAATGTTTTCACGTCAATAGAGGTGTTGCCGCTCTTTTCTGCAAAGGCTTCCAACACGTCCAGATTGATTGCCTTGTACTCCTTGCGGAACGGATTTTTGAAACCAAATTTCGGCAAACGACGCTGCAAAGGCATTTGACCGCCTTCAAAACCTACTTTTCGCGAATATCCCGAAATCGCTTTTTGCCCTTTGTGTCCTTTGGTGGAAGTGCCGCCTTTTCCGCTGCCTTGTCCACGTCCGAACCTTTTTCCTTCTAAATGTACCGAGCCTTTTGCCGGTGTAAGATTACTTAAATTCATTATTAATCAATTCTGTTTTAAAAAAGATTACTTTTCAACGCTTACCAGATGATTCACTTTTTCAACCATACCCAGAATCTGTGGGGTATCTTCATGTACAACGGTTGAACTGACTTTGCCAAGCCCTAATGCTTTGGCAGTTGCCACTTGGCGTTTGCTTGCATGAATCAAACTCCTTGTCAATGTGATATTTATTTTCGCCATGTTCTTAATTATTTAACCGTTAAACACTTGTTCAATTGAAATACCGCGCTGTTGAGCGATAGTCCGTGCATCGCGCAACTGTGTCAAAGCCTCAAATGTGGCTTTCACCAAGTTGTGCGGATTCGATGAGCCTTTCGACTTGGCGAGCACGTCATGTACGCCTACTGTTTCGAGCACTGCTCGCATGGCGCCTCCTGCCTTCACACCTGTACCGGGTGATGCGGGACGCATGAACACTGTCGCTCCACCATAGTGGGCAATTTGCTCGTGCGGTAACGTCTTGTTGTAAATGGGTACCTTGATAAGATTCTTCTTGGCGTCTTCCACTCCTTTTGCGATGGCAGAGGTCACTTCATTGGATTTTCCCAATCCATAACCTACAATGCCGTTTTCATTGCCTACCACTACGATAGCGGAAAAACTGAATGTACGCCCGCCTTTGGTCACTTTGGTAACACGCTGGATACTAACTAAGCGGTCTTTCAATTCCAAATCGGCTGTTTTTACTTTACGAATACTTGTTGACATGATATTTTAAAATTTTAATCCGCCTTCCCGTGCTGCGTCGGCTAATGATTTAACTCTTCCGTGATACAGGTAGCCGTTGCGGTCGAACACCACATTGGTGACGCCCTTGGCGAGGGAACGTTCCGCCACTAATTTTCCGACTGCCTTTGCCTGTTCGGTTTTGTTTCCTTTCTGTCCTGCAACTTCTTTGCAGCGCGATGAAGCGCTCAGCAAGGTAACGCCGGAAGCGTCGTCAATGAGTTGCACATAAATCTGATTGTTGCTGCGAAAGACCGACAGACGGGGCTTTTCAGCCGTTCCGGAAACCACCTTGCGGATTCTTCTCTTGATGCGTTCCCGCCTTTCTATTTTTGTTAATGCCATTTCTTTTTATTATCTTTATACATTAATAAAATTATTTAGCGCTGGCTGATTTGCCTGCTTTGCGGCGAAGCGTTTCACCAACAAACTTGATACCTTTGCCTTTGTAAGGTTCGGGTGCGCGAAGTGAGCGTATTTTAGCCGCTACGTGTCCCAGCAACTGCTTGTCGATGCTTTGCAGTGTGACGATAGGGTTAGAACGCTTTTCGGTAACTGTCGTTACTTTGATTTCTTTGGGCAACGCGATAACAATGTCATGCGAGTAGCCCAAACTCATTTCGAGTAACTGACCTTTGGCTTCGGCTCTGTAACCGACGCCTACTAATTCTTGCTGTATGCTGAACCCTGTCGAGACGCCCGTCACCATATTGTTGAGCAGCGAACGGTATAACCCGTGCAGTGCGCGATGGCGGCGTTGGTCGGTGGGACGGCTTACTAAAAGTTGGTTGTTTTCGACCTTTACGGTAATATCGGCGTCCACTTTTTGTTTCAACTCGCCGAGAGGTCCTTTCACCACGACTGTATTGTCGGGCTGTACTGTAATTGTTACCTTATCAGGTAATGCTATGGGTAATTTTCCTATCCTTGACATTTTCTTTTCCTCCTTAATAAACGTAACAAATTACTTCTCCGCCAATGTTCTTCTGGCGGGCTTCTTTGTCGGTCATCACGCCCTGTGAGGTAGAGATGACGGCAATTCCCAAACCGTTCAGTACACGGGGAAGTTTGTCGTGGTTAACGTACTTGCGCAAACCGGGGCGGCTCGCGCGTTGAATTGATTTAATGGCAGGCTGCTTGGTTTCAGGATTGTACTTGAGTGCAATCTTGATATTGCCTTGCGGAAATTGTTCGCCCGCCTCTTCAAACTTGTAATTGAGAATGTAACCCTTCTCGAATAATATCTTGACGATATTTTTCTTGATATTCGACGCCGGACATTCCACCACCCTGTGACGGGCAAGGATGCCATTGCGAATACGGGTCAGCAAATCTGCTATCGGATCAGTCATTTTTACTGGTTTTGATGATTATTTATTTAATTAAAAATCGATATCCAAATAGGTAAAAAATACCTATATCTATCTTAAAATTTCGGACGGCAAAGGTACAACCTTTTTTATTAAAAACAACAATTATCTATTTTTTTTTTACTGTTGTAGCCTTTATTTTATCGTTTTGAATATCGTAAGTTTTGAATATCGCAAGTTTATCAGGTGGATAGCAGGC
>JAISKR010000203.1 GCA_031260845.1 Bacteroidales bacterium | reverse complement strand
AATCTCATCCTAAATCTATCAACAGCAATCCAAATCTGGCAGCAGTTATTTTGACCCAAATCAAATTTTACTGCAAAGATACAAATATATATTTAATTAGCAATGTTATAAATATATGTTAAATGTCTTGTCCATAATCAATCATTTAATTTCAGCACCGCCAGAAATGCCGATTGCGGCACTTCCACATTGCCTATTTGCCGCATCCGTTTCTTTCCTTTTTTCTGTTTTTCCAACAGTTTGCGTTTACGGGAAATATCGCCGCCGTAGCATTTGGCGGTCACGTCTTTGCGAACGGCTTTCACGGTTTCGCGGGCAATGATTTTTTCCCCTATGGCAGCCTGAATCGCTATGTCAAACTGCTGGCGCGGTATCAGTTCTTTCAGTTTTTCGCAAATCCGCCTTCCGAAGTCGTAGGCATTGCCGCGGTATATCAGCGCTGACAGGGCATCGACATTTTCGCCGTTCAGTTTAATGTCCAACTTTACCAAATCTGCCTGCTGGTAGCCCGACGGATAGTAGTCAAACGAGGCATAACCTTTCGAGATGCTTTTCAGCCGGTCGTAGAAATCGAAGACAATCTCTGCCAAAGGCATCTCAAAGTTCAATTCCACGCGGTCGGCTGTCAGAAACACCTGATTTTTGAGCGTTCCGCGCTTGTCGAGGCACAGTTTCATGATGGCGCCCAGAAATTCAGGTTGGGTAATTACCTGAGCCTTGATATACGGCTCGTCTATGCGTTCAATCAGTGTGGCAGCCGGTAAACCGGATGGATTGTGCACTTCAATGTTTTCGCCTTTGCCGGTCACTACTTTGTAGGACACGTTGGGAACGGTGGTGATGACGTCCATATCGAACTCGCGGTCGAGCCGTTCCTGAATGATGTCCATGTGCAACAGTCCGAGGAAGCCGCAGCGAAAGCCGAATCCCAAGGCGGCAGATGATTCGGGCACAAAGGTGAGGGAAGCGTCGTTGAGTTGCAGTTTTTCGATAGAGGCGCGAAGTTCCTCATAGTCGGTGGCGTCCACAGGATAGATGCCCGCAAACACCATTGGTTTCACTTCCTCGAAGCCTGCGATGCCGCTTTTGCACGGATTTTCCACGTGTGTAATGGTATCGCCCACCTTCACTTCGCGTGCCGCCTTGATGCCGGAAATGATATAACCCACGTCGCCGGTGTTGAGCCTTTCGTGGGGTTCCAGCGTCATGCGCATCACGCCGATTTCGTCTGCATCGTATTCTTTGCCGGTATTGAAGAATTTAACGTGGTCGCCGGTGGCAATACTGCCGTTCACTATTTTGAAATAGGCGATAATACCGCGGAAAGAGTTGAATACCGAGTCGAAAATCAGCGCTTGCAAAGGCGCTTCGGGGTCGCCTTTGGGCGAAGGAACCATTTCAACGATTCTTTCGAGAATTTCATCAACACCCATGCCTGTTTTTCCGCTGGCTTCGATAATGTCGCTGCGGCTGCATCCCAGCAAGTCAACGATTTGGTCTTTCACCACGTCGGGCATAGCGGCAGCCATATCCATTTTATTGAGAATCGGAATAATTTCCAAGTTGTATTCAATGGCTTTGTAGAGATTGGAAATGGTTTGCGCCTGAATGCCCTGTGTGGCATCGACAATCAGCAGAGCGCCCTCGCAGGCGGCAATGGAACGGGACACTTCGTAGGAAAAGTCCACGTGACCGGGCGTGTCAATCAGATTGAGCGTATATTGCCGTCCCTCGTGTTCGTAATTCATCTGTATGGCATGACTTTTGATTGTGATGCCACGTTCGCGTTCCAAATCCATGTCATCCAGCACCTGATCCTGAAAATCGCGCTCGGCGATAGTGTTTGTCGCTTGAAGCAGACGGTCAGCCAAGGTGCTTTTCCCGTGGTCGATATGCGCAATAATGCAAAAATTCCTGATATGATCCATTCTTTTAAAAAAGTTGTGCAAAGATAGCGTTCACTTTTAGGTTTTCAAAATAAATATCGTTTTCTTGCGTTATATATTGTGTCCTTAAACGATGAAAATGGAAGCATCAACCGAGCCTCAATTGCTTAAACGGATAGCCTCTTTGGTGGCTGAGAACAAGGAATTGAAAGAAAAATGCAAGACTTTTGCGGATTCCAACGCCCGTTTGGCGGAAGATTTGGAAAGTGCGAAGCATCATTCGCCGGAACAGGCAAAAGACCTCAATCATGTCCGTTTCGATATGGCGACCTTGTTGTATGCCGAAATCAAAGGGCTTTCGGATATTGTGCAAAGTTCAACTGACGTGATGACCTATATGGACAGAATGGACCAGTATTTCATCCGTTTCAACGAAATTTTGAAAAAATACAAGTTGGTGAAAATCCAGAGCATAGGCGACAATTTCATTTGCGCGGGCGGTATTCCCGACAAAAATGTCACCAATCCTGTCACTGTCACCTTGGCGGCGCTGGAAATGCTGCACGTGATTGAATCCGACACGCAAAGCGCATGGGGCGTGCATATCGGCATTCATACAGGCTCTGTGACCACATTTATTGAAGGAAAGGAACAGAACGTTTACCGGATTAAAGGCGATACGGTGAATGTGGTGAGCCGCATGGCTTCAATCGGGCAGCGAAACACGATTACCATTTCCGCTACCACTTATGAATTGGTGAAAGAACTGTTTGAATGCAAGTATATATGCACGATTCCGGTGAAATATCAGGACAAATTGGAACTATACACGGCAATCGGCATCCATCAGGAATACGCTTCGGGCGAAAAACAACGTTTCCCGAATGAAAACTTTCGCACAAAATTCATGCTGTACCAGTTTGGCGATTTGCAGGAACATATTTTGGATATGTTGGAAAACCGACTTCCCGAGCATCTGTTTTACCACAATGTAAAGCATACGGTGGACGTGGTGACGGAAAGCGAACTGATAGGCTGGGCGGAAGGATTGAACGACCATTCCCTGCTGTTGCTCAAAACGGCAGCGCTTTTCCACGATACGGGACACACGATTTCCTACGCCGACCACGAAGATCGAAGCACGGAAATTGCGCGGGAATGCTTGCCGGATTATGGCTATTCCGCTGGCGAGATTGATGAAATTTGCCGTATTATCATGGCAACCAAATTGCCGCCCAAACCCGCCGATTTGCTCGAATCCATCATCTGCGACTGCGACCTCGACTATTTGGGACGCGCCGATTTTGTGCCGGTGTCGAACACGTTGTACGAAGAACTGAAAGCAATGAACAAAATGTCGTCTCTCAATGACTGGAACAAATTGCAGTTGAAATTCATCAGTTCCCATCAATATTTCACTGAAACAGGACGAAATTTGCGGGAAGTAAAAAAACAGGAACAAATAGAGCGCATTAAACAATTGATTGAATAATAGTTTATTGCAAAAATAATTAAAAAAAGTTAAAAATTTTCACGCAACGTTTTGAAATATTTCCGTCTTATATCTATAAAAGAATGTGCGTTTTTTAATGTGTAAACAATCCGAAAGGAAGTTTGGCATAGAATTTGATAAAATGAATTGTGTTTTTTAATGTATGTAAATCATGGCAAAAAACAATAAAAATATAATCTTACTGTTGGTGCTGACAGTATTTTATGCTTGTTCACCCAAAAGCGGTGTGGTTTCTATCGACCAGCAAAACAGGGCGAAATGTTATTTTCAATCCGGAAATGATGATTTTGAAATCATCTTTACGTCGGGGACAGTGGAAAATGTTCAACCGAAATTAACAGGAACGGAATTATCTATTTTGGACGCTTTGGTGAGCAAAATAGACAGGGATGTATGTCAGGAATTTGACAATAAATGCTTGAACTGGATGAGTTGCTGGGCGCATATCAGCGCTAACGAACTGATGGCAAATCCTGAATTCGCCTTGCAGTGCAATGAGGCTG
>JAISKR010000193.1 GCA_031260845.1 Bacteroidales bacterium | reverse complement strand
GTTGGATTTGCTGAAAAAATGGCGCGAAGCACCGGAAAAATGGGGAACCATTTAATTGACAGTGGACAATGTTTATCATACGCCTGTATTTCTTAATTATCTGATAATCATAATAATTTATCATGTTCCAACAAGCGGTTTACCTTGTTTCGTAATTCAGGACTTGGTCTTAGATGACTGCCGGAATCTATGATGATTCCTTTCTTATTAATGAGAACGCCAAAAGGCATACCCATCAATCCGAATGATTTCACCATTACCTTCATTTGTTCATCGGTAATCTGATAATGAGGATATTTTGCCAATCCCCTTTCGCTAAGCATCACCTGGCATTTTTTCCCTATTCCGCAACCGATAAAAACAAAGTCCACATCCTTGCCCATATAGTCATTAGCAAATGCCGGATACTGGTCCAGCACCTTATGACAAGGAGCGCACCACGGTGCATACATATTGATAACCGTTACTTTGTCGGAATGTTTAGACGCGATTTCAGCAATCAGATTATTGGGATCATTGGCGATTAATGTCTGAAAATCTTTGGGATTACCGATGATGCCTCCCGATTCGACTTCGGGGTGATTCAATTTTTCCACTGTCTTCTGATATACCAGCATCAAACGGTCTCGCAGATAATTATATCCGGAATCCATCTGGGCATACAACACCTCAAAAGTTTCCAGATTTATCTCAGCAAGCGCAACGCTCGCCTGCGTTACCACCATCATATTTTTAATGGTGTCATTATAAGCCATTTCCTTTGCCCATTCGCCAAAAGAAGCGATGGAATCAAACGGTTTTATCCGGTTAACCACCTGAAAATAGCCATCGGAAATAAACCTGAAATGTGACGTGGAATACAATCCGGCGCTAAAATACTTGACTGCTTTGCTGTTAAGTTCCTCCAACAGGACTTCCGGCGTAATATGATCCAGATTCAGAGATTTCCTCGACAACATGACATCAATAAGTGCACGGTAATAATCCAATTCCATTCTGGCTTCGGTGATAAATCGCACCTCTTCTCCTACTTGATACTTTTGCAGAAAATCATCCCGTTTTGTACGAAAATTATCCCGTTTTTCATTCAACAGACGTATGATTTCCTCGTTGGAACAATTATTCATGCAATCGGTACTAATATGATAGACATTTTGAATGACACTTCTGTAAAATGTTTCGTCAAAATATCGGTAAAAATCGCGGTTAAGATCCACTATGTCGCCACCGGAAAGTTGCACAGTCGTCAATCCTTTAAAATCCAATGTAATATGCAAACTGTCACCCGGTCGAAGATACAAAAAATCAATATAGGTTTCCAAAATGACGTCCTGAGGTTGCGCCAATTCAAAAGTAAAATAGAAAGTGCTATCTTCTTGTATGGGCGATACAATGAATGACATATCACGCCCCCAATTTCCGGTCATATCGGGAATTTTCAATCTGAGTTCCTTGGTGTTGGGATACAAATCCCTGTGCAGAATATTACCGGTAATCTGCACCGTTTTGGATGACTTCTCCACCAAATTTTTTTCAGGTTGTTTACACTGAACAAGGAGCAATGCTCCAATAGATAAAAAAATAAAAATGCGTTTCATGCGAATAGTATTAAATAAAAGATATAACCAAAGCAAAAAATATTCGTGACAAAGATAATTTAAAAATTTAAATTATTCACTAAATTTAAAACTAAATTTATAAATTTAGTTTAAGTGTTTTTTAATACGCTTTATTACAATATATTATGCACAAGATACATTAATATAAAACTAATTTCAATGAAAAACATTTATCTTTGCACGATAATTATTCATTATATTATATGTATGCGTTAAAAATCTGCACTGATGGTGCGGAATCCCGTGTCTTGCTGGGGGAATCGTTTCACCATCTTGGGGCGTATCTGCCCAAAAACAAGCAAGTTATCATCATCACCGACGGCAATGTTCGGAAGCATTATCGCGAGTTGACCGATGGCTTTCCGGTGGTTGAAATTGGCGTCGGCGAGCAGCACAAAACCGTCGGAACGGTGGAAAATATCTACGCCGCTCTGCTTGATTTGAATGCCGACCGCAACAGTTTCATCGTGGCTGTGGGCGGCGGATTGGTGTGCGACGTGGCTGGATTTGCCGCATCCACCTATATGCGGGGCATACCGTTTGGATTTGTTTCCACTACCCTGCTGTCGCAAGTGGACGCCAGCGTGGGTGGCAAAAATGGCGTGAATTTCGGGGGCTACAAAAACATGGTCGGCACATTCAACCAGCCACAGTTCGTGATTTGCGACCACGATATGCTCAACACCCTGCCCGATGCGGAGTTTGTGTCCGGTTTGGCAGAAATCGTGAAGGCTGCCGCCATACGCGACGCCGCGCTATTTGACTATTTGGAAAAGCACGCGGATGAGGTACTTGAACGAAAGCCGGACGTCCTTTCGCATATAATCACAGCATCGGTGAAAATAAAAGCGCAAGTGGTGGAAAACGACGAGCGGGAACAGGGCGAGCGGCGCATTCTCAACTTCGGGCACACCTTTGGTCATGCCGTCGAAGTGCTGAGCGGCGTCAGTCACGGCGAAGCGGTCAGCGTGGGCATGATGATAGCCGCACGATGGTCTGCCGGCGAATGTGGATTTCCGCTTGGCGGCGTACAACGGTTGGAACAACTGCTGCAACGGTTGGGATTGCCTGTTATATCAGCCGTTCCTGTGGATGACGTGCTGCAAAGCGCTGCCAAAGACAAGAAAAAAGAGAGCGGATTCATCCACTTGGTACTGCTCAACGACATCGGAAAAACAGAAATACGAAAAACCGCCGTCGATGAAATCAACAGAAAATTAGGCAATTATTATCACGCAACGCAAGTTTAGCATAAATAAAAATAAAAATATTTATCTTTATAAAAAATATTCTTACCTTTGCAGCCCAAAATAAAAACAGATAAAATTATTTCAGTCATGGATTTGGTGAAATTTGTTCAAGAGCAAAATGCAGTAGCACAAGACTTTCCGAAGTTTGCAAGTGGAGATACCGTTACGGTTCACTATAAAATCAAAGAAGGCAACAAAGAGCGTGTGCAGCAATACAGAGGCGTTGTTATTCAACGCAAAAGCACCTCGTTTACCGTTCGTAAAATGTCCGGTGAAATAGGCGTTGAGAGGATTTTTCCTGTCAATTCGCCCTTCATTGAAAAGATAGAAGTCAACAAATACGGCAAAGTACGTCGTGCAAGGATTTTCTATCTGCGCAATCTTACCGGAAAGAAGGCTCGCATCGCCGAAAAGAAGATGGTCGTTACCGCCTGATTGGGGTAAATTACCTGTCATATCAATAAAATATGGCATTAAAAAAGATTTGTTGCATCTGCAACTTGTTGTTTTTGCTGGTTATTATGTCGGCAGAAGGTCGTATCAGACCTAAAAACATTGTTGCGCAGGGGGCTAAGGTAGAGAAAATAGCCGAAGGGTTCAGTTTTACCGAAGGTCCCGTTGCGGATAGAAAGGGGAATGTCTATTTCACAGACCAACCCAATAATCGTATTCATATTTGGAGCATAGACGGCAAACTTTCCGTGTTTCACAACGATTGCGGACGCGCCAACGGTCTATATTTCGACGCCAACGGCAATCTGCTTTCCTGCTCAGATGCAGACAATGAATTGTGGAGCATAGACATGAACGGCAATCATTCCGTATTGGTGAGCGAATACGACGGCAAGAAACTCAACGGTCCCAACGATTTGTGGAGGCATCCCTCAGGTGGCATCTATTTTACCGACCCTCTTTATGCACGCGACTACTGGACACGTTCCCCCGATATGCAGCAGGACGGTCAGCACGTTTATTTCCTGTCTGCCGACAGAAAAACGCTGACAAGAGTGGAAACCACACTGAAACAACCGAACGGTATCACCGGTTCGCCCGACGGCAAGCGGCTGTATGTGGCTGACATCGGTGCAGGCAAAACATACGTTTATCAAATATCGCCCGACGGAACGCTTGCCGGCAAAAAACTTTTCGCCCCGATGGGTTCCGACGGCATGACCATCGACCAGGATGAAAACATTTACCTGACAGGACGAGGGGTGACAGTCTTCAACCGGCAGGGCGAACAGATAGAACACATATCCGTAGAGGCAGGCTGGACTGCAAATGTCTGCTTCGGGGGCAAAGACATGAAAACCCTTTTCATCACCGCTTCTCAGTATTTATACAGTTTGCGGATGAATGTCAAAGGCGTAAAGTAAAATATATTCATCGTAAATAAAACCTTTTTTGTATCTTCGCAGCAAATTTTAGAAACATGATTAGTGGAGGGGAAATTTTCATCATATTGTTGGCAGTTCTGCTGCTTTTCGGCTCGAACAAACTTCCGGACGTTGCCCGTATGATGGGTAAAGGAGTGCGGGAATTTAAAAAGGCAACCGATGACATCAAGCGGGAATTTGACAGCAATACGTCAGGCGTGATGAACGATTTCAAAGCCATAAGGGACGATATTACAGGCACATTAGACAAAGAATTGGCAGCGCCTTTACAGGAAACAGCCAGTGAAACGGTTCAATTGGTGGAGGAAAATTTCAAAGACCCTTACAGCCACGACGATTATTACGACAACAAAGAGTACAACCACACGCAAGCCAACGAATACGCCGAAGCATTAGTTGAGGATAAACCACCGACTGACGCCGAAGAAACCGCCCCCGAAGAACCAACCCCCGAACCCACACAATCGTAAGAAAAATGATACAGGGGGAACAAATCACCAAATCTTTTGGAAATTTACAGGTACTGAAAGGTATTGATATTCAGATACCTGCCGGTAAGATTGTATCCATCGTGGGAGCCAGCGGCGCCGGAAAAACCACCCTTTTGCAAATATTGGGCACTTTGAGCCGCCCCACCGGAGGAAAAATATTCATCGAAGGGCAGGAAGTAAGCCGGCTCAACGAAAAAGAATTGTCGCAGTTTCGCAACCGGAATATCGGGTTTGTGTTTCAATTTCATCATCTGTTGCCTGAATTTACCGCATTGGAAAACGTGTGCATCCCTGCCTATATCCGCAATACCCCGAAAACCAAAGCCGAACAGAAAGCCAAAGAGTTGTTATGCTTCCTCGGATTGGAAGAACGAATGTCGCACAAACCGGATGAGTTGTCGGGAGGCGAACAGCAACGTGTGTCGGTAGCCAGAGCGCTCATCAACAACCCCAAGGTGATTTTCGCCGATGAGCCGTCCGGAAACCTCGATTCAAAGAACAAACAGGAATTGCACTCGCTGTTCTTCACTCTGCGCGACACTTTCAAGCAAACCTTTGTCATCGTCACCCACGACACCGGTCTTGCCGGAATGTCGGACATTCAATATGAAATGGCTGACGGTAAAATCGTAGGCAGTACCGGACTTGCACAGTCAATCATTTAAACCGAGCAACAGTGAACATCGTCATCATCAAATACAATGCAGGCAACATTTTTTCGGTCGATTATGCGCTGCGGCGGTTAGGCATACAAGCTGAAATCACCGGCGACCACCGGAAAATACAGGCAGCCGACAAAGTGATATTCCCCGGGGTAGGCGAAGCCTTTACTACGATGCAATACCTGCACGAACACGGCTTAAACACGCTTATTAGCGGATTGCAGCAGCCGGTGTTGGGCATCTGCATTGGCTTACAACTAATGTGCAGCCGTTCGGAAGAAGGCAACGCCACTTGTCTGAATATTTTTGATGAAGAAGTCGTCCGTTTCAATCCTCAGCAAGGCATCAAAGTGCCACATATAGGCTGGAACAGCCTGCAAAACATGAAAACGCCGCTATTTGACGGCTTACCGGACAATCCATACGTCTATTTCGTGCACAGTTACCACGCCTCAACCGGCGCACACACCATTGCCACTTCTGATTATCCGACTTCGTTTTCCGCGGCACTGCAACACGACAATTTCTATGCCGTACAGTTTCACCCCGAAAAAAGCGGGGAAACAGGCGCACGTATCTTGAAAAATTTTATTGAAAAGATAAATTGATTGCCGCTTGGCTTATTCAAAATAATCCATTATCTTTGCAGCCGTTTTTAATGATTCGGGGTGTAGCGCAGTCCGGTTAGCGTATCTGCTTTGGGAGCAGAGGGTCGCAGGTTCGAATCCTGCCACCCCGACGATGAAAATCAAGCGGTTACGAAAGTATTTGTGCCGCTTTTTTGTTGAGTACAATGAATAAGGTATGCAAGAATCTTGCATACCTTATTCATTTTCTATCAAATCTTCCGTCAGCATCTTGGCTTGCGTAATTACGGTTTCTACGGCTTGTTCCTGTAAATCGGGCGGATAGCCGAATTTTCTCAATATTCTGCGGATATTTCGCCGCAAATCCGCTTGTACGCTTTCTTTTATTGTCCAGTCGATTGTGGCACTATTACGGATTGTTGTTAAAAGTTCTTGTGCAATATGTTTCAAGATTTCATCGCCAAGTATGGAAACAGCGCTGTTGTTGACTTCTAATGCGGTGCAGAACGCATATTCGCGGTAATCCAAGCCCAATTGTTCGCCTCGTTTGTCGGCTTCTTTCATCTGTTGGGCAAAGGGTATCAG
>JAISKR010000055.1 GCA_031260845.1 Bacteroidales bacterium | reverse complement strand
GAAATATTTTGAAATTCTTTTTCAAAAATTTTTTCTTGAGCATTGAGCGCAGTCGAAATGCTATTCAATTTCAAAAACTTTTCTTTGAAAACATTTTTGATAATATTTGTGCTTTCGTCAAACACAAAAGCGGTATCTTTCAATGAAAAATACTTGTACTCCAACCTTGTCAAGTGCAAGATTGCAGGGATTTTTACTCTGCTGTTTTCGGAAAAAGTTTGCATACTATTTTTTATGTATTTTTGTACAGGTTTTTGTTGTTCACGGTTTGCAAGGCTCGTGAGCTGTGCAAAAAAATAATTCCGTGAACTTGCTGAAATTCTTGTGTCGCCATGTTATGTATCACCATTGTATCACTATTGAATCACCAAAGAATAAAACTCTTCTTCCGAAATAATTTTCACTCCCAAGGCGGTTGCTTTTTTCAGTTTTTCGGGTCCCATTTTGTCGCCTGCCAGCAGGTAATCGGTTTTAGATGAGATGGAACCGGAATTTTTGCCGCCGTTTTCCTCAATCCTCTTTTTAATGTCGTCGCGGGGAATGGAAAATACGCCGCTCACCACGAATGTTTTGTCTTTCAGCGTGTCCGATTTTGTCTGAAAAGCGCTTTCATCGACGGTAAACTGCAAACCTGCCTGTTTCAGACGTTCCACCAATGCTATATTTTCAGGTTGAGCGAAAAAATCAACCACGCTTTGTGCAATTCGCTCGCCTATTTCATCAACGACTATCATGTCTTCGCGGCTTGCTTGTTCCAATGCCTCGATATTCTTGAAATTCCGCGCTAATTTCTGCGCAATGGTTTCTCCCACAAAACGGATGCCGATAGCGTACAGCGTCCGCTCAAACGGCACGTTTTTCGAGGCTTCGATGCCTGCGAGCATATTATCGGCGGTGCGTTGTCCGAAGCCGGTTTTGCGCACATTGCCGTCGTCGGTGGTTATCGTCTTCTCCAAACCGATTATTTGCTGCGCTGTGAGTTGGTAGAGGTCGGCTGCATTGCGGATTAATCCTTTGTCGTAAAGCAATTCCACTTTTCCTTCGCCCAAACTGTCGATATTCATTGCCTTTCGGCTGATGAAATGCTCTATTCGTCCCTTCACCTGCGGCGGACAGTCGTCGTTGGGGCATACCCACGCCGCTTCGCCTTCGTTGCGTTGCAGGGCGGCGCCACATTCGGGGCAATGCGTGATGAACTGCGTCGGCTGACTGTCGGCAGGGCGTTTTTCTACATTCACTCCAATCACTTTTGGGATAATTTCCCCGCCTTTTTCAACAAACACTGTGTCGCCGATGCGCAAATCGAGCGCCTGTATCTGGTCGGCGTTGTGAAGTGTCGCTCTTTTCACCGTAGTGCCTGCCAACCGCACGGGCGACAGGTTGGCAACCGGCGTCACTGCGCCCGTTCTGCCCACCTGATATGAGATGGATTCCAACAGCGTTTCCACCCGCTCAGCCGGAAATTTGTACGCCACCGCCCAGCGCGGGCTTTTGGAACGCATCCCCAACTGCCGTTGCTGCGCCAAATTGTCCACCTTAATGACGATGCCGTCGGTGTCAAAGGGCAGATTGCGCCGTTCCACCGCCCATTTGGCGATGAAGCGGGACACGTCGTCCACGCTGTCGCATATTTCGGCGTAGGGTGGTATCTTGAATCCCCATTCCCGCGCTTTTTCCAAGTTTTCGTAATGCGAATCCGTCGGCAAATGCTCGCCAAGCAGGAAATACAGACAGCAGTCAAGCGAACGTTTGGCTACCTGAGCCGAGTTTTGCATCTTCAACGTGCCTGATGCGGCGTTGCGCGGGTTGGCAAAGGGTTGGTCGCCCGATTCTTCCCGCTCTGCGTTCAATTTTGCAAAGGTGCTGTGCGGCATCAGTATCTCGCCGCGTATTTCAAACTCTTCGGGGTAGCCCGTACCGTGCAATTTCAACGGAACGCTCTTGATGGTACGGACATTCGCCGTCACATCGTCGCCCTGCACGCCGTCGCCACGGGTAACAGCCCGCAGTAGAGCGCCGTTTTTGTAGGTCAGGCTCACGGAAAGACCGTCGTATTTCAGTTCGCACACATAACGATAACCGGTGGTCAGTTCCTTCGCCACTCTCGCGTCAAAGTCTTTCAACTCGCCTTCGTTGTAGGTGTTGTCCAGCGACAACATTGGCGATTGGTGCTTCACCTGCTGAAACTCCACGTTCAAATCACTTCCTACCCGCCGGGTAGGCGAATTAGCGTCAGCAAACTGCGGATTTTCCCGCTCCAACCTTTCCAACTCTTTGAGCATCATGTCGTAATCGTAATCGCTGATAACCGGCTGCGACTGCACATAATACAAATAGTTGTGATGCTCCAACTCCTTACGCAAGGTTTGGATGCGCTGCTCTACTGTTTCCATTTACTTTCCGGGCGCGGGTTTTTCTTCTTTTTTTACCTTATTTTCTTCCTCTTTGGGCTTTTGCGGAATTTCTTTCGTCTTACCTGTGTCGATTTTCGTACCCAGATAGTCGGGAAGATTCATTCCTGCCTGATTGAACAGGTCGCCCAGCGGCGGCACCGATTTCATCAAACCGGAAATAAAACCTGCCGTTGTGGTATTGCCGTCTTGTACGCCTTGACCGCCCAAATTGTCCCACACAGTGATTTTGTCAATCTTAATGTTTTTGATGGCTTCCACCTGCGTTTTGACTAATTCAGGCAATTTTTCAATCAACAAAAGTTGGTAAGCGCTTTGCGGGTCGCCGCCGGCTGCTTTCACCATTTTTTCGTAACCTTCTGCCTGTTTGGTAAGGATTTGGTACAAACCCTTGGCTTCGGCGTCCATTTTGACAAAGATGGCATCTGCCTGTCCCTTGGCATTTTCCCTGATTTTCTCGGCTTCTGCCTGTGCCTCGATGATACGGCGTTGTTTTTCAATCTCTTCCGGCACAATCACATTTGCCTGTTGCGTGGAACGTTCGCGTTCCGCACGGGCTTGTTCTGCCTGTTGTTCAGCCGCATAAGCCTCTTGCAAGGCGCGTGCCTGCTGCACTTTTTCGGCTGTCATGGCTATTTTCATCGCCTCGGCTTCCTTTTCGCGTCGGGCAGCGTCTGAATTGGCAATGGTTATCTTGGCTGTGTTTTCACCCTGCACGGCAATAGCGTTGGCTGCGGAAGTCTTTACACGTGTGTCCCGCTCTGCTTCCGCACGTCCAATCTCGCCAATCTTGTCCTGCTCAGCCACGCTCACTTTCGCCTCATTGATGGCTTTGGCGGCGGCTTCCTTACCCAATGCCTCAATGTAGCCCGATTCATCCTTAATGTCGGTAACATTCACATTGATGAGTTTTAAACCGATTTTCTTCAACTCTGCTTCCACATTTTTGGAAATATTGTCCAAAAACTTGTCGCGGTCGGAATTGATTTCTTCGATGGACATGGTGGCAATGACCAAACGCAACTGTCCGAAGAGTATATCCCGCGCCAATTCCTGAATCTGGTCTGACGACTGTCCCAACAGACGCTCGGCTGCGTTGTTCATGCTGTCTGATTCGGTAGAAATACCGACAGTAAAGCGACAGGGCACGTCCACGCGGATATTTTGCCGGCTGAGGGCGTTGGTCAGATTCGCCTCGATGGAAATGGGCGTCAGACTTAGGAAAGCGTAATCCTGAATGACGGGCCATATAAACGCGCCGCCGCCGTGAATACACTTGGCGGAAGAGCCGCCGGTGTTGCCGTAAACAACTAATATCTTGTCGGAAGGGCAACGTTTGTAGCGCTTTACTAACGACATCACCAAGATGAAGCCTACTGCTACCGCAATGGCTATTAAATACAAAGGGTCCATAATTATTTAGATTTAAGATTTCAAATTTAAGATTTCAAATACAAATTTATATTTTTGATACTAAGACAGTTTGGCTGTCGATGATTTCAATCACGCGGGCAATGGCGCCGGTGGGAAGTTTTTCGCCTGCGGTCATGGCGTCAATCTCGTGCACAGAGCCTCTCACACTGATTTGAATCTTTCCTTTCCCCGATTTTTCGGCAGGAATGGATAAATACACATCGGCAGTGAGTTGAAGCGTTTCGGTAATTTTAAAGGTGTTGTCCCTGCCCAATTTCAGAAACATCTTGATGAGGAAAAAGAAGAGAAGTACAAACGCAACGCCTGTCAGCAAGGCGCACAGCACAATCAGCGCATGGGACGAAAAACTGTGGTAGAAACAAACACCGCCCCAGCCGAATCCCAGAAAGAAATTCACCAAATTGCGCAGGGAAAAGAACGGGAAAGCGCCATCCGTAGAAGCATCCCCGCTGAAATCGGCGTCTGCGCCTTCGCTGTCCAATCCCACAAAGGTCAATACCGTCTGTATCGCGAAAATCAGCGTGGCAACCCCCGCCATAATCCAATAAGCCTTCAAAACAGGCTCCAAACTATTCAGCCATTCCATCGTCATTTATTTTTGGCGAATGTAGTCATTATTTTTGAAAACACAATGATTTTTTGAAAAAAATTGCAACATTTTTTCAATTCACCTCTAAATCCTGCCATGCGGGAAGTTTCGGAAACGCCGCATGAGGCTCGGATTGATACCAAAACGCCACCGAAGCGACATCCGATTTCTGCGGCAGGTAACGACCGTCGTGCCGCCAACCGAGGTCTTGAATGGTGATGCGCAAATCCTTCTCGAAGCGGATGGGGTCTGTAATATGCCAGCGGTAAAGCCCGAAACGCTGCTGCGAGCGGTAAGCGCCATCCGGGCGGATTACCTGATGCAGACCGCTGTAAGGCGTGCTAAATTCCTTGTATTGCCCGTTGCGGTCGAAATTGTACGAGCCGCAGAAATAGTCCTCCAATCCGGTGCCGCAGATGGTCGGGAACTGCTTGTCGCCGTCCATAAAGAACTTGATTTCGCCTTCGCCCCACCAGCCGTTGTTGTGGACTCCCCAAGCCATATAAACGCCAACGTAATGCCCTTATCCCTTTATACCGTCGGCAATCACATAATCCGAACTCTCGTTGTAGTGCGTTCTGCGGAATTGCGCATGGAAATATCCGGCGTCGGCAGGCACATCCGTGAGGGTGTAGTCAATCTGATAATAGAGCGTCATGGCGTCCTTGTCATTGACGTTTTCCATGGTTATCCGGCATTTTTTGCGGAAAGGCATTGTCCAGTAGCAGTTGAAGGCGCTTCCCGGATTGACGCACACCGCCAACGAGTTGAGCGGGGCATATTCGCACCACCCCATGCCGAAGAAGTCGCCCACAGGACATTCCACCGATGGCGTCTTTTCATCATCCCAGTAAATACGGATAATAGAGAAGCGCCAATTGCCGGTAGGCGTCATCCATATATGCTGAATGGCTCCCGAACCGCTAATCTCGGCTAAGGTTGCCGTTTCGCCGGAATTGATGCGAATGAAAGGGTTCACTTTCCAGCCCTGCCCGAGGTCACGAGCGGCGTGTGCAGCATTTGCCACATTCCGTTGATTCGCATCTTTGAGGTCTGCCATTCCACCTTTTCCCTTCTCGCCGGTGAAGTTTTCGGGACTGATAGACCGCGTTTTAGCATCCGACAAACGGTACAAATTTCCCATATTGACGTCTAAACCGCTAAATTTAGCGTCCTGCGCAGAAAGCGACGCTAACATTACACACACAAACATTAAACAAAATAACTTTTTCATATCAATTGATTTTAAATGATGGTTAAAT
>JAISKR010000174.1 GCA_031260845.1 Bacteroidales bacterium | reverse complement strand
CCACCCTGCACGACGATGTGTTCGCCCACGTCGCGTGGGTCGCGGATCTTGATGACCTTGAACAAGGCGTTTTTGATGACCGAATAGGACAGTCCGGCTGCAATGTCCTCAATGGTGGCGTTTTCGCGCAGCGATTGCTTCACTTTCGAGTTCATGAACACCGTGCAGCGTGTGCCCAAATCGCAAGGCGCAGTAGATTGGCAGGCTCTCACTGCAAATTCCTGCACGCTCATGCCTACGTTCCGCCCAAAGGTTTCGATGAACGAGCCGCAGCCAGACGAGCAGGATTCGTTCAGTTCGATGCGTTGAATGGCGCCGTCGCGAATGAAAATCGCTTTCATGTCCTGTCCGCCGATGTCGAGAATGAACGACACGCCCGGGTCGATATGGCGGGCGCCTGCATAGTGGGCTATCGTTTCCACCACGCCATCGTCTAAGCCGAAAGCCGCCTTGATAAGGTCTTCGCCGTAGCCTGTCACCACGCTGCGCAGGATAGTTAAAGGTTTGCCCGATGCCGTCACCTCGTCGGCGAACTGTTGCAAGCCTGCGTGTGCCGTTTCCACCGGCTGCCCCTGATTGTTGCGGTAAAAGCCGAACAGCAGTTCGTTTTTCTCGCCCAATGCCACAATCTTGGTGGTGGTAGAGCCGGAATCAATGCCCACGAAGCAGCCCGTGCCGGTGTATTCCGACAGGGAAGTGCGTTTCACGGCAACCGGCTTGTGTTCCACCTGCCAACGCTGCCATTCGTCGTTGGACTCAAAAAGCGGCGCCAACCGGTCGCTGAGGGAAGTGTTTTGCAGCGGTTTTTCCTTGATTTTCGCTAATAATTGCCGCATCGGGACTGCCGTTTCGCTCGTGCAGGACAGCGCCGCCCCCAAAGCGGGTATCACTTCCGAATGTTCGGGATAAACGATGTCGCTTTGCGTGATTTTCAGCACTTGGATGAAAGCCGTCGTCAGTTCGGGCAGGAAGGTGAACGGACCGCCGATGAACATTAATTTGGGCAGCATATCGTAACCGCGAGCCAGCGTGTTGAGGCACTGCACAGCCACCGCATGGAACACCGAGGCAGCAATATCTTCCTTCGGAATCTTGCGGCTGATAAGGTTTTGCACGTCAGTTTTGGCAAAAACGCCGCAACGAGAGGCGATAGGGTAGATGTGCTGATGTTGTGCCGCCAATTGGCTCATCTCTGCCGTTTCGATATTGAGCAGCGACGCCATCTGGTCGATGAATGCGCCCGTTCCTCCGGCGCAACTGCCGTTCATGCGGATGTCGGGAATCCTTTTTTCGGGAAAGAAAATCATTTTGGAATCCTCGCCGCCAATGTCAATCAGCGTTTTCACCTGCGGATAAAGTTTTTGCACCACTTCTGTGGCTGCAATCAGTTCTTGTATAAAAGGAATACCGGTATTTTCGCAAATTCCCATACCGGCAGAGCCTGTTACCGTTAGCGATACAGGTTTGTCGCCCACTGCGGCTGACGTTTTTTCGAGCAATGCCGTTACCGTTTCGTATATCTGCGTGTTGTGGCGCACGTAGTCGGTATGCACCAACTCCGCCTGCTCATTCACTACTACAATCTTGGCGGTAGTAGAGCCTACGTCCAACCCAATCCTGTACTTCATCTCTATTGCTGATATAACACGGGGTTTAAATCGGGGTCGTTGTACATTTTCATTTGCTTATACACCTTCATGTACTTCCGTCCGCCGGCAATGTCGTCCAACAGCGTGTCAATTGCCGCCGACAAATCTTTTTCCTGTTCGAGAAGGATGTTCAACTTGGTTGTACACTGCTGTATATGGTCGTGCGAGGCGTCGCTGCGGCTCACTTCCGCCTTCATGTGGTAGATTTTCAATTCCAGAATGGAAAGTCGGTCAAGCGCCCAAGCAGGGCTTTCGGTGTTGATTTCCGCAGCGGGCTGTACCTTCACGTTCTTGTACTTGTCCAAAAAATAACTGTCAATCAGTTCCACCAAATCCGTGCGGTCTTGGTTGGAACGGTCGATGCGGCGTTTGATTTGCAGCGCCTCCGCAGGGTCTATTGCCGGATTGCGGATAATATCTTCCAGATGCCATTGAACGGTGTCCACAAAATTTTTCAGAAACAGGTAATACTCAATGCTTTTCACCGGATACGGATTGACGATTTCGGCATCTACGTCGTCCGTCCGATGATATTGAAGGATGCTCTCGCCAAATATTTGCCTGCACTGTTGTACAAAAGAATTCATAAATTTTTTTTTCTGCAAAAGTAATAATTTTCGATGAAAAAGCAGCCGTTTAAATCAATTCGCGCAAATTTTGGAACGTTACAGGCTCTTGAATGAACCGTATCAATTCTCGTTTCTTCACCGGAATTAATTTTTTGTCTTTTTCATCGGAAATAATCACCGAAATCGGCAAATTTTTCCTGATGGAGCGTATCAGATGGAGCGTATGAGCAATGTCGCTGCTGTGTTGCAGAAGTTGGGAATCAACAAGCACCGCATCTATACGGTTCGACCGGCTGATGTAGTCTATCCATTGGCTGATATTGTCGGCTTCGAGCACTTTAACACCCATACCGGTCAGCAAATTCACATAATACTTGTGTTTCATCAAATCGGATACCACCACGAGCGCCACTTTATTGAGCGGTTTGGGCGCGTGTTTTGCTTCCAATACCTTTTCTTCTTCCTTTTCAACAGGAATGTAAGATACGGTAAACGTAAAATCAGAGCCTTGTTCAAGTTTTGATTGTACAACAATATTGCCGCCCAGCATCTGCACTATGCTTCGCGATATGGTCAGCCCCAAACCGGTGCCTCTGTGATGCCTGTTATTATGCAGTTCAGCCTGACGGAAGCGTTCGAAAATCACTTCCAAATGATTGGGTTGTATCCCGCAGCCGGTGTCTTCCACAAAAAATTCCAACTGATGAGGTTCCTTGTATTTGTATCCGAAACGGATGAATCCTTTGCCGGTAAATTTGATGGCATTCCCTATCAGGTTGTTGAGCACCTGCCGCAACCGGATGGCGTCACTGTAAATCATACATTTGTTGATAAAAAGTTTTTCATCAAGTATGATTGCCAGCCTTTGCCTGTTTTTGCTCTTAATATAACCGTCCCAATATTGATGTAATTCTTTCAGAAAATGATTGAGGTTGAACGGAACAGGATTTAAGGTAAGTTGGTTTGCATCAATTTTGGCAAGGTCAACAATATCGTCAATCAATTGTACTAATTGTTCGCTGTTGTCCTTCACAATATTGAAATACTGTTCGCGTCGTTTGGAAGGCAGATATTCATCTTGCAGGAAACCTAAAAATCCGATAATTCCGTTGATGGGTGTACGTATCTCATGGGACATATTGGCAAGGAACGACGATTTAAGTTTGTCGGCTTCTTCCGCTTTTTCCTTGGCTGAGATAAGTTCCGATTCGGCATTTTTCCTGTCGGTAATATTGCGGATGACCATAATCGTTCCGATGTCTGTTCCGTTGGGATTTTTCACGGCAGCAGCCGATATTTCTCCCAGAAAATCACTTCCGTTTTCGCGAACCATC
>JAISKR010000249.1 GCA_031260845.1 Bacteroidales bacterium | reverse complement strand
AGAAAAAAAGACCATTGAGAACATCTCGGTGGCGACGGGCAAAGTAGAGCCGCGTGACGAAGTGCTGATTAAACCGCAGATTTCGGGCATTATATCCGAATTGCGCAAGGAAGCAGGTCAATTCGTGAAAGCAGGCGAAGTGATTGCCGTAGTGAAGGTGATTCCTGAAATGGCGTCGGTCAATTCCGCCGAATCGCGTGTGAAGATTGCCGAAATCAACTTCAAGCAGATAGAAACAGAGTATAATCGGCAGAAAACGCTCTTCGACAAAGGCGTCATAGCCAGTACGGACATTGAAAAAGCCCGCGCCGACTACGACAAAGCCAACGAGGAATTGGAAAATGCCAAAAGCAACCTTGACATCATCCGCGACGGCATATCGCGCCGGATGGAACAGCAGAGCAACACGCAAATCCGTTCCACCATTACCGGAATGATATTAGACGTGCCTGTGAAGGTGGGCAACTCTGTTATTCAGTCCAACACCTTCAACGACGGCACCACCATTGCCGCCGTAGCCAACATGAACGACATGATTTTCGTGGGGAAAGTGGATGAAACGGAGGTGGGGCGCGTACACGCCGGAATGCCCATCAAACTGACCATCGGGGCTATCAACGAACTCAAATTCGACGCCAATCTCGAATACATCGCGCCCAAAGGCGTTGAAGAGAACGGCGCTATCCTGTTTGAGATTAAGGCAGCCGCCAGAATCCCCGACACTGTTGTAGTGCGGGCTGGTTACAGCGCCAATGCCGAGATTGTGCTGGCACGGGCTGACAGCGTGCTGACCGTTCCCGAAAGCGCCCTCTCATTCAGCGGCGACACCACTTTTGTGCAGGTACTCACCGACAGCATCGCCATTCCGAAGGTGTTCGACAAAAAGCCCATCAAAACAGGACTTTCCGACGGCATCAACGTGGAAATAAAGGAAGGACTGCCGTTTGGGACAAAAATTCGCGGCAACGAGAAAATAGGTAAAAAATAGTTATATATGGTTATACAGTTGTTATACATGGTGATACAATTGTTTGCCTTACGGCGTTTCATCTTCGCCAAGATGGGAGGCAAAGCGGTAAAATTTCAATACGTTTTTCCGGTAAAATTTAAACTTCAATAAAAATTTAAAATTATCAAATAATGAAATCTTTTCTTTCGTTTATTCTTTTGTCGGCAATTGTGTTCAGTGCCAACGCTCAGAAAAACTGGACACTGAGCGAGTGTATCGACTATGCCGTCAGTAATAATATCAGCATCAAGCAGCAGGAGTTGGTCATTGAGAACTCTGAATTAGAATTGAGCACCAGCCGCAACAGCCGATTGCCCAACCTCAACGCCGGCGCCGGTCAGAACTTCAATTTCGGGCGGTCGCCATCCATGGCAACCGGCATCTACGAACAAAACAAGTCGTCGAGCACGAGTTTTTCGGTGTCGTCGTCTATGCCGGTTTTTACCGGAATGCGCATCACCAACGAGATAAAGAGTAACGAACTGAACCTGATGGCTGCCACCGAAGGACTGAAAAAAGCCAAGGAAGACGTTTCGCTAAACATTGCCCTTTATTATTTGGAAGCCCTGTTCAAAAAGGAAATATTGAAAGTGACCAATGAACAGTACGCCCTGACCGCCAAACAGACCGAGCGCACCGAGGCAATGGTGGAATCGGGCAGCGTTCCCCGCTCGCAACTGTTCGACATCAAGGCGCAACTTGCCAAAGACCAATTGAGCATCACCAATGCCCAAAACGACTTGGCTTTGTCGCTGCTCAATCTGGCACAACTGCTCAATTTGGAAAATGTGGAAAATTTCGACATCGTAGAGCCTGAATTGCAAGAGAATATCCGGTTTGAGTTGCTTCAATCGCCTGCGCACATTTACGAAACGGCAGTCGGCACGCGCCCCCACGTGAAAGAAGCGGAATACAGACTGCAAAGCAGCGAGTTCGGCATAAAAATAGCCAAATCGTACTATCTGCCTAACCTCAGTTTTGGACTTTCGTACAACAACGGCTTCAATCATATTTTCGACAGCAATGTTCCTGCCACCGCCATTTCCGAACAGTTGCGCAACAACCAACGCGAAGCCATCGGACTGAACCTGAACATCCCCATTTTCAACCGGATGCAGACGCGCAACTCGGTGCAAGCCGCCCGTTTGAACCTGCAAAACAGAAATTTGGAATTGGAAAACATCAAGTTGACTCTGCAAAAAGAGATACAACAAGCCTATCAGAGCGCAACAGCCGCACAAGCCAGATATGCATCCACCGAAGAAGCCTACAAAGCGGCGGCGGAAGCATTCACCTATTCTGAAGAAGGTTACGGTGTGGGCAAAACAACGGTGTATGAATTTACCGAAGCGCAGGCAAAACTGTTCAGCAGCCGCTCGGAACAGTTGCAGGCAAAGTATGATTACCTGTTCAGGGTGAAGATTCTGGATTTTTACATGGGAAAGAATATTGAATAATGGTTAATGGTTAATTATTAATGGTTAATTACGAGTACCCGAACCTGAGTCAATTGAAAAATTTCATGGTCAACGCATAAAAAATCAGAAATTATATGACCCACGTATGGACAGGAAGTAAATTTTTCAGATGACATATTGAACCTGTTTCGCGTCATTCCTTTTTGGGACAAAGTTTCAAAAATAATTACTACCTTTGCCGCTCTTTTAATCATCGAAATATATGTCAAAAGGAATAACAAGCAGAGCGGAAAATTATTCGCAGTGGTACAATGAATTGGTAGTGAAGGCTGATTTGGCTGATAGTTCTGCCGTGCGCGGCTGTATGGTCATCAAACCCTACGGCTATGCGATATGGGAAAAAATGCAGGCTCAGTTGGATAAAATGTTCAAGGAAACAGGTCATGTGAATGCCTATTTTCCGCTTTTCATCCCGAAATCGTTTTTCAGCCGCGAGGCAAGTCATGTAGAAGGCTTTGCCAAAGAATGTGCCGTCGTTACGCACTATCGGCTCAAAAATTCGCCCGACGGCAAGGGTATCGTGGTGGACGACGACGCCAAATTGGAGGAGGAGTTGATTGTACGCCCCACTTCCGAAACCATCATCTGGAACACCTATAAGGATTGGATTCATTCGTACCGCGACCTGCCTCTGTTGATTAACCAGTGGGCGAATGTGGTGCGCTGGGAGATGCGTACCCGCCTGTTTTTGCGCACAGCAGAGTTTCTCTGGCAGGAAGGGCACACGGCGCACGCCACCAAGGAAGAAGCCATCGCGGAAACGACGAAAATGATTAATGTGTATGCCGATTTTGCTGAAAAATACATGGCAGTGCCGGTTATCAAAGGGGCAAAAACCGCTAACGAGCGTTTTGCAGGCGCTTTGGATACCTACTGCATCGAGGCGCTGATGCAGGACGGCAAAGCGCTTCAAGCAGGCACTTCCCATTTTCTGGGACAGAACTTTGCCAAGGCTTTTGACGTGAAATTCGCTACCCGCGAGGGAACGCTGGACTATGTGTGGGCTACCTCATGGGGCGTTTCCACACGTTTGATGGGTGCGTTGATTATGGCGCATTCCGACGACAACGGTTTGGTGCTTCCGCCCAAATTAGCGCCTATCCACGTGGTCATCGTACCGATATACCTAAAACCGGAACAATTAGCGCTGCTGTCGGTGAAAATACTGCCGCTGAAACAGGAATTGGAAACCAAAGGTTTGACGGTCAAATTTGACGACCGCGACACCGTGAAACCAGGATTCAAGTTCGCCGAGCACGAATTGAAGGGTATCCCTGTTCGTATCGCCATCGGACCGCGCGATGTGGAAAACGGCACGGTGGAAATAGCCCGCCGCGACACGCTGACAAAAGAGGTTTATCCCATGAGCGAGGCAGTTGACGTTGTTACCCGCCTGATGAACGAGATTCAGGAAAATATCTATCGCAAAGCGTCGGATTTCCGCACAGCGAATACCTACCGGACAGATTCTTACGCTGAATTTAAGGAAATATTGGACAAAGGCGGCTTCATTCTGGCTCACTGGGACGGTACGGCTGAAACGGAAGACAGGATTAAGGACGAAACGAAGGCTACTATTCGCTGTATCCCGTTTGACGCCCCCGAAGAGGCAGGAAAATGTATTCTTACAGGAAAACCGTCGAACCGAAGGGTGTTGTTTGCCCGCGCCTATTAATACAGATAAAGATATTGGAAAAATTCATTGATATAGAAGGTATTCATCCACTTGATTTATACGGCGTTAATAATGTGCTGTATGAAAAAATGCGCAGTTATTTCCCTAAATTGAAAATTGTGGCGCGGGGCGACGAGATAAAAGTGGTGGGTGAAGATACAGAAATTCAACGTTTTGATGATGCTTTGCATCACCTCATCGGGTTTCATCAGAAATATAACCGGTTGACGGAGGCAGACGTCAGCAATTTGATGAATGATGCGCTGAGCGCTGAATTGGACTTGTCGGAAGTGGATGAAAGCGTGATTCTCTATGGCAACAACGGCAAGAGCGTGCGTGCACGAACCGTCAATCAACGTGTTTTGGTGGACGAATACCGGAAAAACGATTTGGTCTTTGCCGTTGGACCGGCAGGCACAGGCAAAACCTACACTGCCATTGCATTGGCGGTGGCGGCGTTCAAAAACAAGGTGGTGAAGAAAATCATCCTGACGCGACCAGCCGTGGAAGCCGGCGAGAAACTTGGCTTTTTGCCCGGCGACATGAAGGAAAAACTCGACCCGTACTTGCAACCCCTGTACGATGCGCTGAACGACATGATACCGCCTCGTAAATTAGCCGAACTGATAGAAACCGGCGCGGTGCAAATTGCACCCTTGGCGTATATGCGCGGGCGAACCCTCGACAATGCCTTTGTAATCCTCGATGAGGCTCAAAACGCTACCGTCAGCCAACTGAAAATGTTTCTTACCCGCATGGGCAGGAACGCTAAATTTATCGTCACCGGCGATATGACGCAAATAGACCTTCCCAGCAAACATCTGTCGGGGCTTAATTCTACCATCCAACTGCTCAAAGACATTAACGGAATATCCGTCATCCGCTTTGACCAACGCGACATCATCCGCCATCCTTTGGTGAAAGACATTGTGGACGCCTTTGAAAAACAGGAAGAAAAAAACGAATAAAAAATGGCATCCGTCTGTAAAAACGAATGCCATTTTTCGGTCTTAATTTTCAGACAATCAATTGATTTCAATTTGTCTGACTGCCTGCGCTTTTTCTTCTTTCACGATTTTGGGAATCTCAATGTCCAAAATTCCGTCTTCCATCTTTGCCTTGATAGCCTCTTTGTCAACATTGTCGGGCAAAATCAGGCTTTGGCAAAAACTGCTGTGCGCAAATTCGCGACGAAGATATTTGTTCCCTTTGTCTTCCGTTTGCAATTTCTTTTCTACCGTGACGAGCAGGATATTGTCATCGTGCACGTCAATGCGGAAATCTTTTTTCGTCAGACCGGGGGCGGCTATTTCCACCTGATATCCCTTGTCGTTTTCCAAAATATTCACTGCGGGCGAAGATACTTGTTGTCTTTCTACCCATTCGTTGCCGAAAAAATCATTGAAAATTCCCGGTAACCAATTTGTTCTTCTTGCTGGTAACATAACTTGTTCCTCCTATTTTTAATTAGTATTATTTTTATTTTAATGTTCATTGAACACTCTATTTATTACAAAATAGATACCATTCTGTAAAATCAACAAAAATACGTCATTATGGCACATAATCCTGTAAGGCGCTTATATTATACTGACATATTGTCAGTTTTAATGCTTATATGTTGGGCTTACAGCCCGCAAAATACACGTGCGTTCACTACCTTTTGATAAGGTTCGCAAAATTAATCATGTTTTTTGAAAATCATTTTTTCTTTTGAGCAAAATCACGATACGTCCGCATGGTCATATCCGTTCGTTTTTTGAAAAATTTGCTGCAATGGTCAACGTTCTCAAAGCCTGTCATGAAAGC
>JAISKR010000188.1 GCA_031260845.1 Bacteroidales bacterium | reverse complement strand
GAGGAAACGCGCTTCAACGTTCTGCCTGCACGTTTTGAGGCAGGTACGCCAAATGTAGCCGACGCAGCCGGATTAGGCGTTGCGCTTGATTACGTAAAACGTACCGGCATCCACCGCATTGAAAAATACGAACATGAACTGACGGAATATGCCCGCGCCGGATTAGCGAAAATCAAAGGCGTGCGCATCATCGGCGACCCGAAGGAACGGGTGAGCGTGGTTTCGTTCATCATAGACAACATACCGACGCCCGAAGTGGGACAGTTGTTGGACAAAGAAGGGATAGCAGTTCGCGCAGGACACCATTGCGCCCAACCGGCATTGCGCCGTATGGGATTGGAAGCCACCATTCGCCCCTCGTTCGCGTTCTACAACACCAAAGAAGAGATAGACCGGCTGTTTGCTGCGGTACGGAAAATAGTGGCAGAATCTTGATGATGATTTTTCAGTACGCAGATTTAATCCTGACATTAAAATGCACGGTTCAAAAATTTTTAACATTTTTTTGCATTATTATTCAAAAATAATACGTTTCTTTGCATTATGAAACGTATTGTATCCATATTTCTGCTTTTGTTGATGCTGGCGGCTTCCGCGCAGCCGACGCTGGCTTTGCATTTCTGTGGAGGAACGTTGCATTCCGTTCATTTGGGGAAAAATGTACCTTCCTGCTGCAAAAACGCGGAAACAACCGATGGCAGGAACGAAGCCGGCACATCCCAAGGGATATTGTTCCAAAAGACTTGTTGCGCCAACTATCAAATTGACATACATACTGACACTTTTCAAACACAAGACGCCGCCACGGACATTGTACCGCTCGCTTCCTGCATTTCCTGCCTGCTTCCGGCGTTTATGCTGCCCGATACGGACAGTGATTCTTTCGCCGTTCGGCACATTTTTCCACCGGATTACCGCACCGTACCGCCACAAGCAGACCGCCTCACGCAGTTCTGCATTTTTAGGATTTGATACCCTCTTTGAAGGAAGGAATCACCAAAAATAATCCACCAAAATAAGGTAATAAGGTTATATTGCGTTATTCGCCATATTTTTATCCTTAGTAGCCGGCAATGACCTCTATAAGCCAAACTTTATTCATCTTATTGGTGGAAAAATAAAAATCAAATCTTAAACCATGAAAAAATATTTTATAGTATGGCTGTTGGCAGCATCAGGCTGTGTTTTCGGGCAATCGTCAGGAACGGACAGTTTGTTTCTTTATATGGAAATGGCTGCCCGCAACAATCCTGCGGTTCATGCGGCTTTCCTCATCTACGAAGCGGAATTGCAGAAATCGCCGCAGATGAGCGCTTTGGACAATCCGCAATTGGATATGGGCTTTTTCCTTCGTCCGATGGAACTCGTGGAAGGGCGGCAGATAGCCCAATTTCAAGTGATGCAAATGTTTCCGTGGTTCGGTACGCGCAAAGCAGCCCGCACCGAAGCCGAACACATGGCAAAAATGGCTTTTGAGCAGTTCCGCGAAACACGGGACAATCTTTTTCTGGAAGTATATACGCAATGGTACGTCTTGTGCGCCCTGCAACAAAAATTGTTCAATAACGAAGAAAATTTGACGTTGTTGAAACAGTTGGAAACGCTTGCCTTGCAGAGATACCGGAATCCGCAGAATACACCGAGTGCAGCAGCCGCACAAATGAGCAATAACGCCATGAATGTCGCAACGCCCGCCGCAAGTAATATGGGTGGCATGAATATGGGCGGAAATATGCCCTCTCAATCCCTCAATCCCTCAATCCCTCAATCCTTCAATCCTTCAATGAGCATGAACGTCGCCTCATCAGGTATGTCGGAGGTATTGCGGGTGCAGATTGAGATGGCGGAGTTGGAAAGCAACATTGAGAGCCTTCGCTCGGAGATGCTCGCCGGAAAAGCACGATTCAACGCCTTGCTGAACCGTGCTGCGGAAACTGCGGTGGCTGTGCCCGCCGATTTGGTGCAACTGCCGTCGCCACCCGACGTTGCCACTGCCATGCAGACCATCACCCATCAAAACCCCATGTTGGGAATGCTGACCGAAGAGAGTCTCGCTTACGCGGCGCGTGCCGAGATGGAACGAAAAATGGGTTATCCGATGTTGGGCGTGGGCTTGCAGTATATGTTCATCGGCAAATTGGCGGAAACAGGCGGCTCGCCGATGAGCGGCATGGGCAGCACAACCGGCATGAGCAGCATGAACGGCAAGGACATGGTGATGCCGATGGTGTCGGTAAGCATTCCGGTGTACCGGAAAAAATACCGTGCAGCCCAAAAGGAGCGCCAACTCATGCAGCAGGCGACAGACGAAAAATACGCCGATGCGCTGAATCAACTGCAAGCCGAACTTTACCGCACCAAACACCTGTTGGATGATGCCGAGCGAAAAATCGCGCTCTACCGCAAACAAGCCGCCCTCACCCGCAGCACTTACGACCTGATGGTGAACGAGTTTACCGTCGGCAAGAGCAGCCTCACGGACATTATTCAGGTGCAGCGGCAATTGTTGGATTACCGGTCAAAAGAAACGGAAGCCGTTGCCGGATACAATACCACGGTGGTCAGCATCCGCAAAATGATATCCTCAGCGGACAATGAATATTAAAAATGAATATTAAATTTAAAATATAAAGAAAAATGAAAACAAAAAATATTGTAATATACGGATTACTGCTGGCAGCAGGGATATGTCTGGGATGGCTGCTGTTTGGCGGTTCAGACGGACACAGCGAGCATCAACACGATGCCGCAGCCGAGGCGCAAACGTGGACTTGTTCCATGCACCCGCAAATCAGGCAGGACAAGCCGGGTAAATGCCCGCTTTGCGCGATGGATTTGATTCCGGTGCAATCTATGTCTGCATCGGTCAATTCTTCAAACCCCAATGCCGTCGTTCTGTCGAAAGAAGCCCTTGCGTTGGCTGACATTCAAACGATGACAGCATCGTACAGCAGTCCTGTAAAGGAAATAAGGCTGTACGGTACGATACAACCCAACGCTAACCTGTTTCATTCGCAGGTGTCGCACGTGAGCGGGCGTATTGAGCGCTTGTCCGTCAATTTTGCGGGCGAAACCGTGCGCGAAGGGCAGGTGATTGCAGGCATTTACTCGCCCGATTTGCTCAACGCCCAGCAGGAACTGTTGGAGGCAGTGAAAATGCAGAACGCGCCGCTGTTGGATGCCGCCCGCGAAAAACTGCGCCTGTGGAAAATGACGGATGCGCAGATTGCAGCGGTCGAACAATCGGGAACACCATCGCCGGTGGTAGATATTACAGCCGGTTCGGGTGGCGTTGTCGTTGAAAAGAACGTATCGCAGGGCGATTATGTCAGTACGGGCAGCACGCTGTTCACGCTGACAGACCTTTCATCGGTGTGGGCAGTGTTTGAAGCCTACGAATCCGACCTTCCCCACCTGAAAACGGGCGATAAGGTGCGATTCACCGTTCAGGCGCTGCCTGAGAAGGACTTTTCGGGCAAAATCACCTTCATCAACCCGACACTCGACAAGACCACCCGCACTGTCAAAATTCGCGTGGAAGCAGCGAACGCCGGTATGCAACTGAAACCTGAAATGTATGCCAATGCGTTTATTCAAACCGCACAGGGGAAAGACAAAAACGCTGTTGTCATACCCAAAACGGCTGTATTATGGACAGGCAAACGCTCTATCGTGTATGTAAAAGAGCAGGATAGCGAAATGCCTGCCTTTGCCCTGCGTGAAATAGAACTTGGCGCGTACTTGGGCGATGCTTGCATCGTTCTGTCCGGTATTGATGCGGGAGAAGAGATTGTTGTCAACGGCGCTTTCACTATTGATGCTGCTGCTCAATTGGAAGGCAAAGCAAGCATGATGAATACCGGCAAAGCCGAAGCCATGCCGGAGAAAAGCGCAGAACCTGTCCATGCCATGCTCGAAGTCGGCGGACTTTGCGGAATGTGCAAGACGCGCATTGAAGGAGCCGCCATGAGCGTTGTCGGCGTCACGTCTGCCTCTTGGGACAAGGAAACGCGGCAGTTGCACCTGCATTTCGACCCGTCGAAAACCGCCCTTGACGATATTTCAAAGGCGGTGGCAAAATCGGGACATGATACCGATAAACACAAGGCGGATGACGGCATTTACAACGCTCTGCCTGCCTGTTGCAAGTACAGAAAATAATGTTTTACCTCTAAATCATTCACTATGCTCAACCGCATCATCAAATATTTCCTCTGCAACCGGCTCATTACCCTGTTGTTGCTTGCAGTTATCGTGTTTTGGGGCATTTCTGTTGCCCCGTTCAACTGGCATGGCGGCTGGCTGCCCCGCGACCCCGTTCCGGTGGACGCCATTCCCGACATTGGCGAAAACCAGCAAATTGTCGCCACCGAATGGATGGGACGCTCGCCCAAAGACATTCAGGAACAGATTACTTACCCGCTTTCTACGGCGCTGTTGGGCATTCCCAACGTGAAAACCATCCGCAGCACTTCTATGTTCGGTATGTCGTTTATTTACATTATTTTCGACGATGATGCGGATTTCTATTGGAGCCGTTCCCGTGTGTCGGAAAAATTAGGTTCCCTGCCTGCCGGAGCCTTGCCGGAAGGCGTTCAGCCGACATTAGGTCCCGACGCCACTGCCTTGGGGCAGATTTTCTGGTACACCCTCTAAGGGCGCAATCCCGAAACGGGAGAGCCTGCCGGTGGATGGAATCCCGACGAATTGCGGACAGTGCAGGATTTTTATGTGAAATATGCCCTCTCTGCTGCCGGTGGCGTGGCGGAAGTGGCGTCTGTGGGCGGTTTTGTGAAGGAGTATCAGGTGGAAATCAACCCAGACGCCATGCGGGCGTTCAATGTGTCGGTGATGGATGTGATGACTGCCGTGCAGAAGAGCAACCTCGACATAGGCGCGGAAACCATTGAGATGAACAAGGTGGAATACCTTGTGCGCGGCTTGGGCTATATCAAAAGCATAGGAGATTTGGAGGAAGCCGTTGTAACGGTGCGGGGCGGTGTTCCGGTGCGCATCAAAGATGTTGCCTTTGTGAACTTTGGTCCTGCCACGCGACGCGGCGGGTTGGACAAGGAAGGCATAGAAGCCGTAGGAGGCGTGGTGGTGGCACGTTACGGTTCCAACCCGATGGAGGTGATTGACAATGTGAAGGCGCAGATAACAGCGATGAACGCCGGACTTCCTCAAAAAACCTTGGCAGACGGCACCGTATCGAAAGTAACCCTTGTGCCCTTCTACGACCGCACCAACCTCATCCGCGAAACCATCGGCACACTCGAAACAGCCCTTTCGCACGAAATCCTGATTTGTATCATCGTGGTGTTAGTGCTTATTTTCAACATACGCGCATCCATCGTTATTTCCAGCCTGTTGCCGATTGCAGTGCTGACCACATTCATCATCATGCGCTACACCGGCGTGGACGCCAATATCGTTGCGCTGTCGGGCATCGCCATCGCCATCGGGGTGATGGTGGACGTGGGAGTGGTGATTGTGGAAAATATTGTGAGGAACATGAAAGCAGCCCCACCCCCTGCCTTCCCCGAAGGGGAGGGAGATTCCCCCTCTCTTGTGGAGAGGAGGGCAGGGGGAGAGGCTCTCATCTATCGCAGCGTTCGCGAGGTTTCCGGCGCCCTGTCCACCGGAATGTTGACCACCATCGTCAGTTTTTTGCCGGTGTTTGTCATGCAGGCACAGGAAGGCAAACTCTTCAAACCTTTGGCATTCACCAAAACCTTCGCCCTGATTTCCGCATTTATATTGGGATTCGCCCTGTTGCCCACCATTGCCTACTATGTATTGGGCAAGTGGAAAAGAAACAAGGCGAATGAACCCGTCAAACAGCCGGACAACCTGTTTACAAAACTGATACAGTACGTTCGGCAAAAGGGAAAATGGGCGGGAACCGGCATTGTCCTTTTCGCTGTGGTTTACCTTCTTACGTCTGTATGGCTGCCCCTTGGCACCAAAACGGGCTTTTTCCTGAATCTGCTCTTTGTGGTGGTCGCCATCGGGTTGATTATTGGCGTACTTTGGGCATTGGTGGTGTTTTACGAGCGTATTCTGCGCTGGTGTCTTGACAACCGCCGGAAGTTTATGCTGATACCGGCAGCCACACTGTTTTGCGGCGTGTTGATATGGCGCAATATGGGGCAGGAATTTATGCCTGCGCTCGACGAAGGCTCGTTTTTGCTGATGCCCACCACCATGCCGCACACAGGTATTGAGCAAAACCGCAGTTTGATTGGCGCTTTGGACAGGCGCATCACGGCTATCCCCGAAGTGGAACTGACCATCGGCAAATGGGGGCGCGTCAATTCCGCGCTCGACCCTGCGCCGGTGCAGATGTTTGAAAATACCATCAACTATCGTCCGGAATACATTTTGGATGAAAACGGTCACCGACAACGGTTCAAAACCAACGGAAACGGGGAATTTCTCACCCCAAGCCCCCCCACCCCCCTCAGGGGGGATTCCGAGGTGTATCTGTCTTCGGAAGAAATCATGAGCCGATTTAGCCCCCCTGAGGGGGGATGGGGGGCTCTGCTTGTTCCCGACCGTCACGGCGATTATTTCCGTCAGTGGCGACCGCATATCCGCAACACCGGCGACATTTGGCAAGAGATAGTGAATGTTACGCATCTGCCCGGTTTGACCTCAGCGCCTAAACTGCAACCTATCGAAGCCCGTCAGGTGATGCTTTCCACCGGTATGCGTGCCCCGATGGGCTTGAAAGTGTCCGGTCCCGACCTCGAAAGCATCGAACAGGGCGGGCAAGCGTTGGAAGCAGCATTGAAGACGGTACCGTCTATCCTGCCGTCCACCGTATTCTACGACCGTGCTGTGGGCGCACCCTACGTCGAGATACAACTCAACCGCCGCAATATGGCGCGTTACGGCGTCACGGTAAGTGATTTGCAGGAAGTAATAGGCGCTGCGGTGGGTGGCATGACGCTAACCACCACCGTTGAAGGACGCGAGCGCTTTCCTGTGCGTCTGCGCTACCCTCGCGAGTTGCGCGACAATCCCGAAGCCTTGCGCCGTATCATCATCCCGACGGCTACCGGCGTACAGATTCCGCTGAGCGAAGTGGCAGACATTGACTATGCCAAAGGCGCACAGATGATACAGAGCGAAAACACCTTCCTGACGGGATATGTCATCTTTGACAAGCAGGCGGGGCAAGCAGAGGTGGATGTGGTACAGCAGGCAGACAAAATGCTGAAAGAAGGAATCGCTTCGGGCGAAATACGGTTGCCTGCCGGCGTTTCCTACAAGTTTGCCGGCAACTACGAACAGCAACAGCGGGCGGCGCGACGTCTGATGATTGTCATTCCGCTCTGTTTGTTAGCCATTTTGCTCATTCTTTACTTCCGTTTCCGCACCATCACAGCGTCACTCATCCATTTTTCGGGGGTATTCGTGGCTTTTGCAGGCGGATTCATCATGTTGTGGCTCTATGCACAGCCTTGGTTCTTGAATTTCGACACAAGCGGCGGAAATATGCGCGACCTTTTCGGGATACACCCCATCAACCTGAGCATAGCAGTGTGGGTAGGCTTCATCGCCTTGTTCGGCATCGCTACCAACGATGGCGTACTGATGGGCACCTACATTCACGATACTTTCCTCGAACGCAATCCCCGCACTCGCAACGATATACGCGAAGCGGTGGTGACTGCCGGTTTGAGAAGGGTGCGCCCTGCCGCCATGACTACTGCTACCACGCTCATAGCCTTGTTGCCGGTACTCACTTCCACAGGCAAAGGCGCAGACATCATGATACCGATGGCAATCCCCGCTTTTGGCGGTATGCTCATCCAAAGCATGACCATGTTAGTGGTGCCGGTACTGCAATGCTGGTGGCGAGAAAAAATTATTAATGGTTAATTATTAATGGTTAATTTTGCATCAAGCAACCATTCATTCTTTTATCCGTTCCACCTTTTATCCTTTTCATCATTCTATCATTTCTTCT
>JAISKR010000157.1 GCA_031260845.1 Bacteroidales bacterium | reverse complement strand
ACCATCAAACGACAGAACAGTATTCTGGAGGTGGTGTCAATTTACAGTCCTGATGGCAGTTATGACGATGCGTTTCTGTCCAACTATATGAGAATTAACGTTCAACCGGAAATTTTGCGCATCAGCGGCGTGGGCGAGGTCGTTGTTTTTGGCGCCACTTACAGTAAAAATTACAGCCAAAACATAACGGCTAAATTTGTGCGCAAATTGGACACTTCTTTGGCATTGATAATTTTAGCGTGATTGTTGTCCACCGTTGTGCCATAAGCAGATGTTGTATATTCCAGTTCAAGCGCAAACTGCCAATTGCCGATATTGTAAAAAAGATGGGGAGCGATACGGTACATATATTTCATGTCTTTTTCGCGGGCATACCACGCGCCTGCCACATTGTCCAATGTGCCCAAACTGTGCAGGTATCCGGCGAAGCATCCCACCTGCCATTTCTTACCGTAATCCACACCCACCCAATAATTCATGTATTGTGTCGGGGTGTAGGTCTCGTGTCCCGTTGCAGGATTGATACTGCTCACGGCATAACCGCCTATCATCAAGGCATCCGTAGTGTTTTGCAGATACATTGCCTGCGATTTGATGAGCCAGTTCGCTTTTTTATATTGCAGATAGGCTTGCGCCGAATAAGTAGTGATGGTTTCGTTGGTTTTGTACGTTTGCGCGGTTTGATTTTGGGTGAAAAGTCGCGGTTTCAATGTTTTGACGGAGCCTACCACACCCGTCTGCAAAGGGTTGGTTTTATGGGTGATGTCGATGGAAAATTCGGGAATTATCGAATTTCTCATGTAAACACCACTCTTCCCGTCCGGACCTAATGAAGCATAATCACTTTGAAAATCGACAATAGCGGACAACGCCCATTGCCTCGGCGTGAAGTTGAATCGCAACTGATCGCTTCGGTTGAATCCCCAAAACGGAGCGCCTGTATTGAGAGCCAACACATTAGGCATACAGGAGGCAGAAAAAGGATGCCAAGTGCGTCCGATTAACAAACTGCTTTTGTCCCATGCCAAATTGATATAGGCATGACGCATACGTATGCCGTTGGTATTGGAAGTACCTGTAAAATCGACTTCGATGTATGCAGAAGATTTCGCCCTCAATACCTCAGGAGCGAAGAAACGCATCGACAAACGGGAGGCGATAGAAGTCAGATTGGATTTTGGCGTGGCATTGATGTCTTTACCGTTTTCATCCAACACAGGTTTGGCTGGATAAAACAAAAACAAGCCTTCCACGGCTTCACCACCTTGGCGTGTGTCCAAAATATAATCACCCCGCACAAAACCGGATAGTTGCAAGCCGAACGAACGACCTAACTGTATGGTGTCATTGCGCGAAAAAGCATTTGCAACCCATACGAACTGGATTGCCATCAATAGAACGGCAGATTTTAAATATTTCATAAATATTCATTTAACAATGCACAAAAGTAATAGTTTTTATTTATTTATGAAAGTTTGGTTAAATAATCGTAATTTTGCACCGTAATTACGATTCAATAAGAAAATATGTCATCACAGCGAGAATGGACAAGCATCAGGGAATATGAGGATATTCTTTTCGATTTCTACAAGGGCATTGCCCGCATCACCATCAACCGTCCGCGTTACCGCAACGCTTTCACTCCTACTACCACCGCCGAAATGAGCGATGCTTTACGGATATGCCGCGACGATTCCGCCATTGGCGTGGTGGCGCTCACGGGCGCAGGCGACAAGGCTTTCTGCTCCGGCGGCGACCAAAATGTGAAAGGCAAAGGCGGCTACATCGGTAAGGACGGCGTACCGAGGCTCAATGTGCTCGACGTGCAGAAACAAATCCGCTCGTTACCCAAGCCAGTCATTGCGATGGTCAACGGATACGCCATTGGCGGCGGACATGTGCTGCACGTGGTGTGCGACCTTAGTATCGCTTCTGATAATGCCATATTCGGACAAACCGGTCCCCGCGTTGGCAGTTTCGACGCCGGTTTTGGAGCATCCTACCTTGCACGGGTAGTGGGACAGAAGAAGGCACGGGAGATTTGGTTCCTCTGCCGTCAGTACAGCGCCGCCGAAGCCTTGGATATGGGCTTGGTGAACAAGGTAGTGCCACTCGACCGCTTGGAAGACGAAACGGTAGAATGGGCTGAAACCATGCTTAAACTCAGCCCGATGGCGCTCCGCATGATTAAAGCCGGACTGAATGCCGAACTCGATGGACAGACAGGCATACAGGAGTTAGCCGGCGATGCTACCCTGCTTTACTATCTCACCGAAGAAGCGCAGGAGGGCAAGCAGGCATTTTTGGAGAAACGCGCTCCCGACTTCGGTCGTTACCCCAAATTTCCTTAACCGCGGATATGTACCGGATACAAATCATTCCTCATTTGTTGCATTTCAAGCAACCCGCAGGCACCTCGCGGGGTATTTATACCACCCGACAAATATATTATGTGTTCGTCACCTCCGAGGAACATCCCGAAACATGGGGCGTTGGCGAATGCGCTCCCTTACCCTGCCTGAGTTGCGACGACCTTCCGCAATACAATGACGTACTTGTGCGGATATGCCGAAAAATAGAACAAACCGGCTTAACCGCCGAGGCAACAGACGCTCTGCGTCCCTATCCTTCTATATTGTTTGGTTTGGAAACAGCGTTTCGTCAGTTGGCAAGCAGAAGTTTCTCGCTGTGGAACACCGCTTTTTCACGCGGGGAAGCGAGCATCCCCATCAACGGGCTGATTTGGATGGACAGTTTTCCGCGAATGTTGCGGCAGATAGAAGAAAAACTGCAAGCCGGCTTCCGTTGCATCAAATTGAAGATAGGCGCTATCTACTTCGAGGACGAACTTTCGCTTATTCGACATATCCGCAAACATTTTCCTGCGGGCGACGTAGAAATTCGCGTGGACGCCAATGGCGCTTTTTCGCCCGATGAGGCTTTGGAAAAACTGAAACGCCTTGCCGAATGGGACATTCACTCGATAGAACAACCCATTCGTGCCGGACAACCGGATTTTTTGGCGCAATTGACACGTGAAACGCCCTTGCCTATCGCCTTGGATGAGGAATTGATAGGCTGCAACACACTCGTCGGCAAACAACAACTTTTGGAAACAGTACAACCACAGTACATTGTGTTGAAGCCGTCCCTGCACGGCGGGCTGCACGGATGCCGCGAATGGATTGAAGCGGCGGAGCGCGTACAAGCCGGATGGTGGATTACCTCTGCGTTGGAGTCGAACATCGGCTTGAATGCCATTGCCCAATGGTGCGCCACGCTCAATTCGCCGTCCTGTCATGGATTAGGCACCGGCGCCCTGTTTGTCAACAATACAGAGATGCCTCTCGCCGTCAAGAATGATCGCCTGTGGTATTTTCCCGACAAGGAACCTTCCGGATACCGCGAATATTTCGATTTTTGGGCGGAGTGGAGCAATTCATCGTCTTGTGTCAATGTGCAAACCTCCGGTTCAACCGGTACGCCCAAACTTATTTCCGTCAGGAAAGAGCAAATGTGCAACAGCGCTCGAATGTGCTGTACTTTCCTTCATTTGCAACAGGGCGACAAGGCGTTGCTTTGTATGCCTCTGCAATACATCGGGGCAAAGATGATGGCAGTGCGCGCATGGCTGACGGGGATGGAACTGATGGTCAGGAAACCTTCCGCACATCCCTTGGCAGAGGTGAATACCCCGCTCGACTTCGCTGCCATGACGCCCATGCAGGTGTTTAACAGTCTGCAAATAGCCGATGAGAGGGACAAACTGCTTGCCGTCACAAAACTGATTATCGGCGGCGGCGCTATCCATCCAACATTGGAGAAAAGCCTATGCGACTTTCCGAACGAAGTCTATTCCACCTACGGCATGACGGAAACGCTGTCGCACATCGCCATCCGCCGTCTTAGCGGAGTGGAAGCATCGCCCTGTTATCGTTCCCTGCCTTCCGTACAACTCTCACTCGCGGCGGACAGCACACTGCGCATTGACGCGCCCCTCGTCTGCGACCACACGATAGCCACCAACGACATGGCAGAAATCCTGCCCGACGGCAGTTTCCGCATCACAGGCAGAAAAGACAATATCATCAACAGCGGCGGCATCAAGATACAGGCGGAAGCAGTGGAGGAAAAAATCCGCCCGTTCATCGCCTGCCCCTTTGTGATAACAGCCGTGCCCGATGCGGAACTTGGGGAAAGGCTCGTGCTGCTGACAGAGCAAACGCCCAACGACGAAAGCCTCCGGCAAATAAAAGCGGCGCTAAGCAAATACGAACGCCCCAAACGCATCATAGTGACCAACGCCATTCCCCTTGCGGGAAACGAAAAAATTGACAGGACAGCGTGCAGAAAATTGACAATGGAAAATTAACAACCGTAATATGTTGTTATATATTGTTATACATTGTTATATGTTGTTATACATTGTCAATTCTCAATTGCTTTCTCAAATCCGAACAATGTATAATCCACTTTGATGTTGCCCGTTTGGTGACCGGTAAAGAATAATGAAGATATGACGATTGATTTTGTCATTATTACATTTTATTTTTTCGTGCATCATTACATCCACTACCAAATACAGAAAAACTTCATTTGGTCTTTAATGTCTTCGTCAGATAAGGGGACGAGGATGTAATCCATATTGAAGGAGTGAAGTTGATGTTTCCGGCATCGAAACCGAGTACATATACCTCTATCTTTTTCCCTATCATATCCGGAGTTACAGGGAAAAGATACGTGTAATTACTGTTTCTGCTGATAACTGCACTTTCCCAGCAATTGGACTGATAGGCTGTAATCCGTTCCGGGCTGCCGATGTATTTCCCGTCTATCTTAAAAATTACATAAGCACCTTCTACACCATGTTTACCTTCGATAGGAACTGTGAGATAACTTCCGGGAGCAGCCTCGTTCATCCGAATCTCTGCCTTCTTGGCTATAATAGCCGGTTGTTCGCTGTAAACAGAAAATAAATTGTTTGCTTTCCACGCTGTGCGATTAACACTTTTGCCTGCTGCATATCCTTCAATTTCAGCCACAAATTCGGGGCTTCGGGAGATGCGGAAATAGCGATATTCCTTTTGTTGTGTGCGGATACAGAGTTGCCCTTTGGATTGTGTAAAAGCAAGTTTTTCCCATTTATCAAGATTGACCGAAGCTTCTATTTCGCTACATTGGTATCCTTGTGATATACCTTTGAACACTACACTATCCAAAACAGTTACACTGCCTAAGTCCAAACGAAAAATTCCCCATTTGTAATCCGGTTTTGAGCCGATTTTTTGAACCGCCTCATAACGGGAACGATGATGCGAGAAACCGGTCTCTATATTTCCATCAAACAATTGTTTGTCCCATATCCCTAATTCTACAAAAAGCGGACTCTCAAAAAAAGCGTCCCGTGCTGCTTTCACCTGCGGAATAGCCGTCTCTCCCGAACGTTTCAGGCTTCGAACTTCCATTGCGTTGTTGTCCAAACCAAAGAAGAGCGTTTCCAACTGCTTTTCGGCGTCGGCGGGAACGGGTATCTCCGTAAAGGAAGCATCTAACTTGCGGTGATGGTCGTTTTTCAGTTTACTTCCGGAGAACGAAACAGTGTATTTTCCCCCATTTTGCAAGGCTTTTATCTTTTTCCCGTCAATCGTCACATTGTCAAGATTGCCTTTCAGAGAAATTGGATATGTTTTTCCGGGAGCGCCCAAAAGTTCTATTTCTACGGGTTCGCCTTCCCGTTCTTTTAATACCTGATAGTCAATGCCGTTGATTCCTGCGCCACTCTTATCCACCGGAGTAACGCGCACCAATGCCGAGCGAAAGGGTTCCACCGTCACAGGCAGGGATTCGCCGGTTTGCACGTAGCCAAGTATTCTTTCTGTCGGATGATATTGGCGCACTTCGTAAGCGCCTTTTTCTTGGATGCCGATGACATCCCCGACCGTAAGCATATATTCTTCACGTTCCCAACCCAGATTGACGAAAGTAATCAGGCGGGTATCGTCGTTTCCACGTGATACGGCATATTTGCCGTAAATTTCTTCCGGAAGCGTTATTCCGTTCACCAATATGTCGTTGTATTTACGGTGCAGATTGAAAATACGTGCCAATTCGGCAAATTCTCTATCCTTCAACAACCATGGATTTCCGTATATTTCGGGCGCTACGATGAGGTTGCGATTAAAGGCTTGCAGAATAAGGTCATCCTGCCAATAATCCAAGCAGGAAGACAGACAAACGCCATGGTCTTCGGTCAGCCGTTGCAAATCGGGAGGTAATCCGCGGTCTAAATTTTTGACGCGGGCATGGGTGGCCGTCCGGTCGTTCCCGATGAGAATATCAACATACGTTTCCATTCCGCCCCACAGAAAAGTGGTCATCTGTTGCAGCGCCTCTTCATCCAAATTAATCCGGTGATTAAGCGCAATTAAATCGGGAACATATTGGCGAACTTCTTTCATCATTCGGGTAAATTCGCCTCTTTTTCCGGTACGCAAAGAAGAACAGCAATTGTCGAATTTGAAAAGCGCCAAGTTGTAATCTTTCGCCAAACCCACCAAAAAATTTCGCCGGTAGGCAGCATCGGCAGGCGTGGTACCAAAGCCGTCGGGTCCCAACCAGACGCCGAGGCGGGTGCCTGTTTTTCCGAAAAGTGTGTTAATCTCCGTAAGTCCGTTTGGAAAATTGTGCTTATAATGCGGCGCTCCTGCATACAAGGCTTTATTCAACCATATCTGCCGAGGCAAATCAATCCGGTCGGTAAGAGGAAGTGTGCCGGCTTCATAAGCCTGTTGTGCATCATCTTTTATCGGTGTCATCCACGAAAGCAAACTTCCGTCGATATTTCCCGAATCGAATAAATAAATATCCAATGTCATGCAGTAAGTATCGTGCAACCATTTGAAAAATTCGTAATTGATT